>NZ_NCUO01000008.1:0-135173 GCF_002096495.1 Streptococcus oralis subsp. oralis
GCACGCCGCCAGCGTTCGTCCTGAGCCAGGATCAAACTCTCATTAAAAGTTTGAGTTCTTACTCATTTCTGTCACTGACAGATTTATTGTTTTTTTCATTGTTCAGTACTATAACCTCAGTTATAGTGCCCTGCACATTGGTTCGTCTTGTTCAGTTTTCAAAGGTCTTTGTCACTCATTCTCTCTCAAGCGACAACTATATTAGTATATCACAGCCATCTGTCTCTGTCAACAGATTTTTTAAACTTTTTTCAAGTTTTTTTAGCCGCAATACACCATAGTCCGTACGGGATTCGAACCCGTGTTACCGCCGTGAAAAGGCGGTGTCTTAACCCCTTGACCAACGGACCTTGAGCTTTTCAACTCTTTCTATTATACCTACTTTTTTACCTTTGTCAAGGACTTTTTTCCTCTTTACCGAAATTCTGAAAAGATTAGGGAAAAGAGCCAGTTAAACTGACTCCTTCTATTTATCTTGCCAATTAGTCGCACGTTCTTCTCCCCACAAGTAAGGGATTAATTCAGCAACCTTAATTGTTTTTCTTGTTTCGTAGTTCATCATGAACTCTGCTTCTTTATTTTTAGCATTCAATTCTAAGAGAAATTCTCTGCAAGCGCCACAGGGCATACCTGATCCTTCGCCGTAGGGAGGTTTGTCTCGAAAGGCGAGGATTTTCTTAACTTTGGTCTGTCCTGAAAATTGATATATATTGAAGAGAGCCGCTCGTTCTGCACAGAGATGAAAAACGCCACAAGTGCCCTCCATACAAAATCCTGTGAAGATCTGACCATCTTCTGCTTCTACCGCAGCAACAACATGGTTAGCATAAACAAAGTCAGAAACTTCATGGGGATTGAATAAGGTTCGTGCTTCTTCATACATCTTTTCCCATGTATCCATCGGAAGTCCTTTTTATTTGGAGATCTCTTTCAGCATATTATCGATATGCTGAATTGACTTTTCACGTCCGAGTAAGAAAATGGTGTCTGGTAATTCTGGTCCATGCATTTCACCTGATACAGCAATACGAATCGGCATGAAGAGGTTTTTCCCTTTAATACCTGTTTCTTTTTGGACTGCTTTGATTTGTGGGAAGATGTTTTCTGTCACAAATTCCTCATCTGTCATCGCTTCTAGTTTCGCTTTGAAGGCTTCTAGAACAACCGGAACGGTTTCTCCTGCCATGACCTCACGCTCAGCGTCTGTCAACTCTGGGAAATCTGAGAAGAAAAGATCTGTCAATGGAACGATTTCATCCACTGACTTCATTTGTGGTTTGTATAGTTCCACCATTTTTTCAGACTTGTCAGTCAAACGCCCTGCTTCTTCTAAGTAAGGTTTAGCCATTTCAAAGATAGTAGCAAGTTCTGCTTTCTTGATGTAGTCGTTGCTCATCCAGTCTAGTTTCTTCTGATCAAATGCAGCTGGTGACTTGCTGAGACGATTTTCATCAAAGAGTTTAATCAATTCCTCACGAGAGAAAATTTCATCTTCGCCACCTGGATTCCAACCAAGAAGGGCGATAAAGTTAAAGACTGCTTCTGGCAAATAGCCTTTTTTACGGTAGTCTTCTATAAACTGAAGGGTATTGGTGTCACGTTTAGACAATTTTTTACCCGTTTCAGAGTTGATGATCAAAGTCATGTGACCAAACTCTGGTGCTTCCCAACCAAGCGCTTCATAGACCATGAGTTGTTTTGGAGTATTAGCAATATGGTCATCACCGCGGATAACGTGAGAGATTTGCATATCGTGGTCATCGATCACAACGGCAAAATTGTATGTTGGGTAACCATCTTTCTTTTGGATAACCCAGTCACCACCGATGTTGCCACCTTCAAACTCGATATCACCTTTGACCATATCATGCCATTTGTAGATACCAGACTCGTTAACAGCCAAACGAACAGTTGGGATGATACCAGCTGCTTCACGTTCTGCGACGTAAGCTGCTTTTTCTTCTTCGCTCATGCCAAGATATTCATTGATGTAACGTGGTGTTTCGCCAGCTGCTTCTTGGCGTTCGCGCTCAGCTGCCAACTCTTCTTCTGTAACGTAAGATTTGTAGGCTTTTCCTTCGGCTAGCAATTGGTCGATGTATTTTTGATAGAGTTCCAAACGCTCTGATTGGCGATAGTTTTCATGAGTTTCTGGACTTTCATCCCAGTCAATCCCCAACCAGCGAAGATTTTCAAGCTGTGAACGTTCCCCATCTTCGACATGGCGTTTACGGTCAGTATCTTCGATACGAATGATAAAAGTTCCACCATGATGGCGTGCGTAAAGGTAGTTAAACAATGCTGTACGGGCATTTCCGATGTGTAGTAGTCCTGTTGGACTTGGTGCGTAGCGTACGCGGATATCTTTTGACATAGTTTCTCCTATAAAGTCTCTAGGCGTCTGCCTTTTTGCTTTCTATATTATATCACAAGTCTCGCCTGAGTCCAATGTCTACGAATAAAGAGAGTAAAAAAGAGTGGACAAGCCACTCTTTTCTTTTATTATAGACGTGCGTTAAGCTCTTTGCTCAATTCTTCAAATCCTGGTTTTCCAAGAAGGGCAAACATGTTGCGTTTGTAAGCTTCAACACCTGGTTGGTCAAATGGGTTGATGGCATTCAAGTAACCTGAAAGGGCGATAGCCAATTCGAAGAAGTAGATAGTGTATCCAAGAGTGAAGGCATCTTGCTCAGGAAGAGTTACGTACATGTTTGGTACGTCACCGTCAGTGTGGGCAAGAAGAACACCGTCAGTTGCTTTTTTGTTAACGAAGTCAACGTCTTTTCCCTGAAGGTAACCAAGTCCATCAAGATCTTCTTCCAAAGTAGGGATAATCACGTTCTTACGTGGTTTGTCAACACGGACAACTGTTTCAAACATGATACGAGTTCCTTCTTGGATAAATTGACCCAATGAGTGTAGGTCTGTTGAGAAATTAGCTGAAGTTGGGTAAATCCCTTTTTGGTCTTTTCCTTCTGTTCAGGCACCCCTTGTGGATGCATCTGCTGGAAATTCCCTTGCACTGACTGGCTAGTTTGATTGACTTGCCAATCAACCACTGCGTCATCTATTTTTTCTAATTTAGACCCAGAAGCCTGGACTTTTGGTCCAGGCTCTGAATCAATTTTTTAGACTTTTATTTTTCTAAATTGCTTGATTTGAAATTTTATTATGGTTAAGCAGTTTCAAAAATCTGAATGGTAGAATCTTTATCAATTACTACCGCTTGATCTGCTACAACATGGAGTGTACCAGGAAGGCTCCCCTCTTTTGAACCATCAAAAGAAATCGTGATATGTCCCAGTCCAGTTAAATTTTTTTCTACTACATTTCCTACGGAACTAATCGAATATTCCTGATTATCTACCACCAGCTTGCCACCTTCTAGTATTGAACCTAGCAGATTTTTGTTATCAATCTTAAAACAATACTCTGATAAATCTTCTGGTGCTTCTTCTCCAAATAAAATGAGCATATTGGCATCTTGAATCATATTCTGAGCTTCAGACCCTACTTGAATTACTTTAGTTTCAAAAATTTTCTTCATCTGATTTCTATTCATACTTTCTCTAATTTGTCATAAACTTAGGCTTATAGATAAGTTTAACATAATAGTTCTCTGTTTTCAGGCATCTATCAAAGGTCTACTGATAAAGACCAATACTAGCTATCCAAGCAACTAGCACCCGCGGAACACCATTGAGAAAGCGTGAATAAAGTACCGAAGGGACACCAACCTCAACTGTTTCAGCCTTGGCTTCAGATAGGCCGAGTGCTACAGGAATGAAATCACAACCGTTTTGAGTGTTGATAGCAAATAAAGCTGGCAGAGCCATTTGGGGCGGAATAGTCCCTTTTCCGATTTCGACTCCAATTAAAGTTCCAATAATCTGACTAATAACAGCTCCGGGACCTAACAAAGGAGATAGGAATGGTAAGGAACAGATAAAGCCAATTAAAACGAGTCCCCAGATGTTCCCCGCTAGGGGAACCATTAATTTTGCCAGCCAATTTCCAACACCAGATCCTTGAATAACCCCAATCAGCAAGGAAACAAAGGCCATGAAAGGAATTATTGTATTGAGCATTGTTTGGATGGCTTCACGAGCAGCCTGGTTGAAAGTTGCAACGACCTTACCAGCCCCCATCCCAATTCGTGCTACAATACTTGTTTCAGCTTTTTGCTCTGTAATTTTTTTACTAGTATCGTAAGTTGGCTTTTCAGTTACCACAGTTGTCGCTTTTTCGTCTTCATTAGCAGCAGAAATTTGATTAAGGCCAACTGCTGACACATAGATTTCCTCGGTTATATATTGAGCTAGAGGCCCACTTTTCCCTGTAGCAACAATATTTATTGTAGGGATTCCCTTTTTAGGATAAATACCACAGCGAAGAGTACCGCCACAATCCACGATTGCTAAAGCAATTTCCTCATCTGGGATAGAAGTTTTAAACCCATTAACAGCTTCCATACCGGTCAAATCAGCAATTTTATCTACAATATCTGGCTTTTCTCCGCCGCCAGTAATATAGATGAATTTATGCTTAGCTTCACTAGGTGTAATGACCAAAGGTCCTCCGAAACCGCCATTTCCTTTAACAACTTTTATACTCTTATATGACATAATTTCACTCTTTCTATAAATCAAATGTTTTACTCAAGGTAACACCTTGCTGTTTTGCTACATAAGCAGTTGTAAAATCGGTTACCCAACCACCTACAAAGTTCATGACAAGCCCAACAAGCATGTAACGAATGGCTAAGTCCATTTGACTTAAACCTAAAGTTTGAATTCCTGTCGCAATTCCCATCCATACAAATAATTCCCCAGGATTGATATGTGGAAATACACCATTTGAAGTATGGCAAAACTGCATCTGAGCTGCTACAAAACTAGGTTTATAATATTTTGGTAAGAAACGTCCCATACTGATTGCCATCGGATTTCCCAGCATAAAAGCTGAAATGAAAGGTAAAATCATATACCGGCTAACAGGATTTTTGGCAGAAATCTTAGCCAAGGAATTGACCTTCTCTTCTCCCAAGAAAGCGATAAGGGTATTCATTGCAATCAATAGCATCAAGACAAGAGGTACAATATTTGTCATCCAGCTAATAAAGGTTTCTCCACCTAATTGGAAGAGTTTCATAAAACTCTCTGCAAATTTTGTAATGTGATTCATAAGGAACTCCTTTTCTTATTTTTTTTAAATAACTGTTTAATAGATAATTGTAAGTAATTCGCATAAAAGCCGAATCCCAGAAAAGAATCAGATGAACTTGTCTCTTTCTCAATACCTGCCTCATGCCAAAGATAGACTTTTCTAGCATCTTCTATGGCTGATTGCATCAACTTATTTTCTTTTCTCACAAGAGGATTATACTTGTCAAAATAATGGATGTCTTCTCCAACATAATCGTCCATATTTTGAAAACGCGCTAAGATTGTGACTCCTTGCATTTTGCTAGCTTTAAGAACCCGACCGTTTTCATCAACCGCGAACATGACAATCGTACCGGATTTTATTCTTCCGGACTTTCTGCCAATCGCTACGCGCCCCAGTTTTCGGAGCATCGTATAGGTCTTATTGAAGTCTTTGAGTTGCTGCCAGCCGAGGAACATTTGAAATATATAAGCTGCCATGACAAATACAGCGAAAATTATTAGCGAATTCATTAAAATACTCCTTTGCTCTTAGAAAATGATAGAAACTCTGTCTCTGTTTCTACAGCCCTCAATGCTTCTTTTAGAGAAGGCTCTCCTGCAATTCGAAAAATGTCGTCATACAATTCCAGCAATTCACTTTCCATTTTTCTTTCAATTTCTGAGGGTATGGCGACTAGAAAGATAAATTCAATCCATTCATCTCCTTTTTGATAAGGCTCTTCTAGTTTTCCAAACATTAAAATAGTCTTTGCATAACCCTGGTTAATTGTATGGGGGAAGGCAATTCCTCCACCAAAAATGGTTGATTGCTTTTTCTCCCTATCAATTATCCGATTTCTAAAACCTTCATCAATCATCTGAAGTTTCTCTAACTCTGAAATCATATTTAGCAAGTATTGCTGATAGGTTTTTTGGGGGCTCAACCGAAGAAAACGTAAGCTGACTGTTTCTAGATTTTTTTGATGAAAAGCATTGGCCCTCTGCCATTCTTCCTGCAGCCATTGATCATCAAAAAGATGATTAACTTGAATGACTGGAGATTTAGAATCTTTATATTTTAGAGGAACTGTCGTAAAAATCGCGAAATAGTCCTGATTTAAATCCACATTAAAATCCTCTTCAGAATACTGAGTAATGTCTACATCATTTCCAAGGACTCGTCTGAGTTGCTGAATAATCATCGCAGCAGTTCCTCTTCCTGTTGTGCAAACTACAGCTATCTGCTTGCGATAACCCTTAACAGCAGAATTTTGCTTTCTTAAAATCATTTCAAAATACAAAGCCAGATATCCGATTTCAGATAATTCCATTTCAGAACCAAAAATTGCAGATAGTTCTTCTCCAGCTATTTTTGCCATTTCAAAAGCAAAAGGATATTGAGTTTGAACCTCGCCATGAAATATATCATTAGCTTGCACATGGAAAATCAGTCGATTGATTAAGGGGCCTAGATGAGATTTGATTTCTTCAAATAATTCTTCATCATCAAAGTGAACCAACATTGTTTCTTTGACTTTCTTGACAATCCCTTGAAAAATATTTGCAAGCTGTTCAGATTGATAAGATGTCTTGCTTAAAGTGTCAATAAAACGGACATTAAACGGAAAACACAAAAAGTCTATCTCAAACTGACTGAGAGAAATCTTATAAGTCATCTCAATATGATAGATTAATTTCTCAGCTAAAGGTGTCTCTGTTAAATCATTCCTATAGTAAGGAATAGGACAATTCAACACTCTAGATGTATGAATACGCTCCACCATAATTGAAATGGTCTTTCGAAGGAGTTCCTGTGTTTCTTTAGGGATTTTATAGTCCTGGACTAGCGTCTCCAGAAAAGAAGATGTTGCCTCAGTGAGTGTCCTTCCTTCAAAGTAAGGAGCCACTTGGTGAATATAGAGCAAGCGCAAATTCAGCTCGCTCCCCAAGACCTCCAGCCCACGGTTGGGCTTTCCTGAAATAGTGATAGAGTAACTCTCTGCCAAAGATTTTACTTGTTTTAAATCCTTATTAAGGGTACTTCTACTAACACCTACTTCCTCAGCCAAGTCGTCAATAAGAAGAGGGGAGGTTGACTCAATTAAACGTTTTAGCAAATAGGCAATTCTTTTACTGGAAGAATTGAAGTCACTCTCCTGTTTTAAACTACCAGATAAAATCCTTTCCAACTCTGTATAGTCATACACTTCTAACATTAACTGATCATCTTGTGCGATAATCTGGATATTAGGAGCCAAAACATCATTTAATTGTTGGATACTCTTTTGCAAGGTTTGCAAGCTAATATCCAGTTCTGAGCGCATATCTACCAAGGAATAAGTTGGCTGTGAGACCATTTTTTCTAAAATGTTATACCATCGATTTACTAAGGTCAACTCTCTTCCTCACCTTCATTTTTTTAACCGCGAGTTTTCCCTCCAGCAATATTTGTAGTGACTCCAGTTATATAGCTAGAACGATCTGAAATATAGAATGCTACAAGATCAGCTACTTCCCGTAGTTTACCACTTCGTCCCAAAGGAGTTGTTGAAGTTGAAGCATAACCAGCTCGAATATCTTCTACCGTCTTTCCACGGGTATAAGCAAGAGCTTCCTCATAAGAAAGAGTTCGAAGCCCCGTAGCTTCCATAATTCCTGGAGCAATTCCAACCACACGTACACCATGCTTACCCAGCTCTTTCGCCCATGAACGAGTGTAACTATAGACTGCTGCTTTTGTTGCAGCATAGGCACTTTGTCCTTCAGAACCTTCCAAACCTGCTTCTGAAGCCATGTTCACAATTACACCTTTTCTATTTTTCACTAAAATACGTCCTACTGCCTGACTAACCAAATACAAACCTTTTTGATTAATCATTGTTACTTTTTCAAACGTTTCATCGTCTAACTCGTAAGGACCTTTAGGATTTTCTGCATCAATTAATAATCTGGGAACATTAATCCCTGCATTATTGACTACCGCATCAATATTGCCAAATCTTTCAACTATTTTGGCAACACCCTCTTCTACTTCAGAGCGAGAAGTTACATCAACTTTTACAAATAATAGATTCGGGTGACGCAAATCGTTGTCGCTAAGATCAAAATTCGCTACATTGACTCCTAATTCCAGCAATTCTTCAACGATTGCCTTACCGATCCCAGATGACGCGCCAGTCACAAGAACTGTTTTGCCTTTTATGTTTAACCAATCATTCATTTTGATACCTCTCAAATTTTATTTACAAGGCAATTATACAGCGCTTTCATAAAAGAATTAAGACACTCTTTTTTACACTTTTAAAAAAAATAATAAACTAATTAAGAGGCTTGTACTAAAAATCCACAAGAAATGAACTTGTGGATCTTTTTATATTCTAAATGAACTCAAAGCATATGAGAATCAAAGGCGTGCATTCAACTCAGCACCCAGCTCTTCAAAGCCTGGTTTCCCAAGAAGAGCAAACATGTTTTTCTTATAAGCTTCAACTCCAGGCTGGTCAAATGGATTGATACCATTCAGGTAGCCAGAAAGAGCAATAGCCAACTCAAAGAAGTAAATAGTGTAGCCCAAAGTGAACTCATCTTGCTCAGGCAGTGTCACAAACATATTTGGAACTCCACCATCAGTGTGTGCTAACAGCACTCCATCTGTAGCTTTTTTATTGACAAAGTCAACATCTTTTCCTTGCAAGTAGCCAAGACCGTCCAAGTCTTCTGCCAATTCAGGAATCAGCACATTTTTGCGAGGTTTATCTACACGGATAACTGTTTCAAAGAGGATACGGGTACCTTCCTGGATAAATTGTCCCAGAGAGTGCAAGTCTGTTGAGAAGTTAGCTGAAGTTGGATAAATCCCTTTTTGGTCTTTCCCTTCTGACTCACCAGCCAGTTGCTTCCACCACTCAGAGAAGTATTGCAGAGATGGTTCATAGTTAGCTAGAACTTCTGTCAGATAACCTTTACGGTACAAGATATTGCGTACAACTGCATATTGATATGCTTCATTTTCAGCCAACTTATCAGAAGCATAAGCCTTGCGAGCAGCATTTGCTCCTTCCATTAACTTGCTGATATCAGCTCCTGCAGCTGCGATTGGCAAGAGCCCCACTGCTGTCAATACTGTAAAACGACCACCTACACTATCAGGCACTACAAAAGTATCCCAGCCATTAGCATCTGCTTCAACCTTAACTGCACCTTTAGCGCGGTCTGTAGTTGCGTAGATACGTTGGTTAGCTTCTTCTTGACCGTACTTCTTAACCAAGAGTTCTTTGAAGACACGGAAAGCAATAGCCGGTTCAGTTGTTGTACCTGATTTAGAAATCACGTTTACTGAGAAATCTTTGTCTGATACATAGTCTACCAAATCAGCCAAATAGCTTGAAGAGATAGAGTTTCCAGCATAGAGGATCTGAGGTGCCTTGCGTTCTTCCTTTCTTTGCAAGTTTACAAATGAATTATTCAAGAAATCAATAGCTGCACGAGCTCCTAAATAGGAACCACCAATACCGATTACGATCAATACCTCACTATCAGATTGGATTTTAGCAGCAGCCTTTTGAATACGAGCAAATTCATCTTTGTCATATTCTTCAGGTAAGTTCAACCAGCCAGTCATTTCTGCCCCAGGACCTGTACCATTTCGCAGAGCAGAATCTGCTGCAGTCACTTGAGGCTGCATATAATCTAGTTCATGTGGTGCAACAAATTTATCTAATACTTTTGAATAATCAAATTTAATATGTGACATAATATTCCTCCAAAATTTCTTCTCTTCTATCATAACCCTTACCTTAGATTTTTTCAAGTTTTTATACTGAATTTTTCCAAATTTTATCATAATTTAAACATTTGCGTAAAAAATGTTACAATATTAAAATTTGAACGAAATAAGACAAAAAAACGACTAGGTTTCCAGTCGTTATAATTCATTCAATAAATACTCAAATAATTCTAAGTTGCCATCTTCTTCATTGACCAAAAATTCTGGATGCCACTGGAGACCAATAATACGGTGCTCATCAATAGATTCGATTGCTTCAACAGTTTGATCACGTGGATCCACAGCCGTCACGCGGAAATTGGGTGCCAAGTCTTTAATACTCTGACGATGTACTGAGTTAACCTGACTTTCTTTACCAAATAATTTAGACACTACACTGCCATCCACTGTCTCAATAGAATGTGAAGTCCCAAAAGGTAGACCTTGCCAATGACCTTCAATATCCTGATTGAGTGTCCCACCAAAAGCAACGTTGACAAGCTGAACGCCACGGCAAATGGCTAAGATTGGTTTGTTCTGACGCAAGGCTTCTTGTAGAAGAGCTAGCTCAAACTCGTCGCGAGCTAGGTTATAGTCGTCGCTATCAATTGTTTTTTCCTCACCATAAAACTGAGGATGAACATTTTGTCCCCCAGTCAAGATGAGCTTATCAATCATTTCTACATAGTCATGGACAAGTGTCTCATCACCAACCGGAATGACCAAAGGAAGTCCGCCAACCTGACGAATACTTTCAGCAAATTTACAGGATACAGATGAGTGGATGTTTTTTCCTTCTGCGTCTACAGGACATAGGTTTGCCGCTACTCCAACAACTGTTCTTACCATTACTGACTTCCTTTCGTTCTCCATTGATAATCTTATCTTATCACCCTTACCCACTCCTGTCTAATATGTATTTTTTAAGTCCGTGATAAAATTTTTTTATCAGAAAAAGTTGCCCAAAATTAGGACAACTTTTTTGCTTATTCAAAGACAAATTGATTATGGTACAGTTCGGAGTAAAAGCCTCCAAGCTTGAGTAATTCGTGATGATTTCCTTGTTCGATAACCTCACCATCCTTAAGGACAATAATCTGATCGGCATTGAGAATAGTTTTCAAGCGATGGGCAATCACAAAGCTCGTTCTTCCTGCCACAATTGCCTCCATAGCATTTTGAATCTTGCTCTCTGTTACAGTATCCACGTTTGATGTTGCCTCATCCAAGATTAAGACCTGGGGATCCGTCATTAAGGTTCGAGCGATGGAAATCAACTGCTTCTGACCGGTTGAGAAGACGCTCTGGTCATCATTAATCAGAGTATCGTACTTATCTGGTAGACTTTCGATATATTCATGGATATGCGTAGCCTTAGCAGCTGCTTCTACCATCTCCTGACTAGCATCTGGCACACCGAAGCGGATATTATCCCGAATCGTTCCACTAAACAAGACCGAATCCTGCAAGACAATCCCGACCTTGCTCCGCAGGCTGTCCAAGTCGTAGTCACGAATGTCTTTGCCATCAAAAGAAATGCTACCTGCATCCACATCGTAGAAACGATTGATGAGGTTCATGATGGTTGTTTTCCCCGAACCAGTCGGGCCTACAACTGCTATCATCTGCCCCTTAGGAGCTGAAATGCTAACATCTTTTAAAATCGGCTTGTCTGGCACATAAGAGAAATCAATGTGACTGATTTCAACACCTTCTCGCAATTCCGTAAAGGCAGGCGCATTTTGCGGACGAATCTCTTCTTCTGCATCGAACATTTCTTGGATACGATCCGCCCCAGTAAAGGCCAACTGGAGGCTCCCCCAACTCGCAGCCACCTGGATAATCGGCTGGTAGTACTGCTGAGAAAATTGGGTAAACATGACGATCAAACCTAGGGCTGTCGTTGTTTCGATACTTGGATCGTTCAGCAAGACCGCAGAACCTGCAAAAATAACGATGGCCGTATTGACCAAGCTCATCCCATTCATAACAGGAAAGAGGATGCCTGAGAACATTCTCCCTTTAAAGGTTGCCTTGCGCACGCGCTCATTTTGCTCCACAAAGCCTGCTACGATGTCGTCTTGAATTCCTTGTACGATAACAGCTTTCTGTCCAGAAATACTCTCATCCATGTAGGCGTTGAGTTTCCCAACCTCTTTTTGCTGGAGATTGGTGTACTTGCGGGCCATCTTCACGATGAAAACCAACATGAGAAAGGCCACTGGGGTGCTGGCTACTGTTATCAGGGCTAGCGTCACATTTCTTGAAAACATGACAAAAATCAAACCGATGTAAAGAGCAATATTGCTCATGACCTGAACTAGGCTTTCATTGAAGGCTTGAAGGATGTTATCCAAGTCACTCGTGAAGTGAGAAAGGATGTCGCCATCCTGATGGCGGTCAAAGAAAGAAACCGTCAAACGAGAGAGTTTGCCAAAGAGGCCCTTACGCATCTCATTTGTTGACTCAGCAATCACACGGGTCATCAAGGTCATGTAAATCAAACTGGATACCACTAGGGCGAGAACAACCAGAGCTAAATTCAGCATCAGAGCTGACAAACTCTGCCAGGCTAGTTCGGAAGTTCCATTTTGATAAGCCAGAACTAGGTTAGCGAGCTCCGTCACTGCTTGACCTGAAAAAACTGGAAAGAGGGCTTGGGCAATCGTCGCAACTGCAACCATCAGAACCACAATGACAAAGGAGAACTTGTAAACTTTAAAATAATTCCAGAAAAATCGAACGGTTTTCATTTTATTCCTCCTTTCCCTTTTGTGTTTCGTAGATTTCGCGGTAGACGGCATTGTTAGCTACCAAGTCTGCATGCCGTCCTTCTCCAATCAAGCGTCCTTGGTCCAAGACCAAAATCTTGTCTGCATGGACGACTGAACTAATCTTTTGAGCGATGATAATGGTTGTCGTCCCTTTCAGGTCTTTATTCAAAGCTTCCTGCACGAGTCTCTCTGACTTGGCATCCAAGGCCGAAGTCGAATCGTCAAAAATCAGGATACGGGGATTGCTGACAATCCCACGGGCAATCGACATCCGTTGCTTTTGTCCACCAGAAAAGTTGGTGCCACGTTCTTCGACCTGACTCTCAAATTTGTTTTCCATACGCCCAATAAATTCGCTGGTTTGAGCAATTCGTGCTGCACGTTCCATTTCTGACACGCTGGCATTGCCTTTTCCTTGACGAAGATTATCTGCAATGGTCCCGCTAAAGAGAATAGCACGTTGCAAGACGATGGAAACTGTTTTACGTAAGGTTCCCTCGCTGACGTCTCGAATATCCTTGCCACCAATCTTAATAGATCCCTCCTGGGGATCAAACAGTCGTGGAATTAACTGAGCCAAGGTAGACTTCCCTGCTCCAGTAGCCCCAACCACACCGACCATCTGACCGGGCGCAATATCAAAGCTTACATTCTTCAGCATAGGCTCGTCATCATTGGGATAGGTAAAGGTCACATTTTTAAAAGAGAGACTTCCTTCTAACTCTTCATCTGGGAGATCTTTAAAGGTCATCGCTGGCTCGGTATCTAGAATTTCGCGGATACGACGCAAGGAAATCATGGCACGACTGACAGAATTCCCTAAAAATCCAACCATGATGATGGTAAAGATAATCTGGCTGAGATAGTTGATAAAGGAAGCAATCGAGCCCACTACAGACGGATCTGACTGAGCCATTCCAGCCACCAACCAGATAGAGAGGAAGACCGCTCCATAGCCGACTAGCATCATAACGGGTTCTATAACTGAGAAGGCATAACCGATATAAAGATTTTGGCCGAGAAGTTCATCAGAAACATCGGTAAATTTGTCAAATTGTGCTTTTTCTTGTACAAAGGATTTGACCACGCGCACACCACGTAGATTTTCCTTGGCGATAGCATTGATCCGTTCAAGAAGGGTTTGAAACTTAGCAAATCGTGGCCCCATCATTCCCATCATGATAGCAGTTAGTGCAAAGATTAGGAGCACCATGAGGACAATCACCCACCAAAGTGACGGAAGAGTGTGAACCGCCAAGATAAAGGAACCGATAAAGAGAAGAGGGAGACGGAAGAGAATTTGAAAAGCCATCATCACCACGTTCTGAATTTGGTTGATATCATTGGTCATACGGACGACAAGGTTCCCCGCATTGAATTGCTCGATATTGGCATAAGAAAAAGTCTGGATCTTGCGAAAAGCGTCTTCACGAAGGTCCGAAGACACTCCTTGAGCAATGTAGGCTGCAAGTGTTACATTGACCCCACCTGCAACCAGACCGACTAGGGCTACTCCTATCAGCCAAGCGCCAATACTATAAATAGCCTCATTTTGACCGGCCAGCAAAGCCTCTAACACCTCTTGCAAATAGCGCGGTTGCAAGAGCGAACTCGCAACCATCAAGCCTGTCATCATTAAGGATGCCAAGGCCTGCCATTTATAGGTTTTTATTTTTTTAATGAGCATATTTCCTCCTAATAAAATAGATAAAGGGAGCGACATCCTGCGTCAGCTCCTTCTCATTCGTTCATATTGATGCTATTCTAGCAAAAAAGAGGCATCTTGTCAAAGAAGTCTCCTTATTATAAATTAGTGCGCTTTCATCTACAGGTGATGCATGAAAAGGCTTTTTATGGTAAAATGAAAGGAAGAACTCTTACAAGGAGGAAAAGATGAAGAAACAAACCATCGCTGTCTTGGGTCCTGGTTCTTGGGGAACTGCCCTTTCGCAGGTCCTAAACGACAATGGACACGAGGTTCGAATTTGGGGAAATATTTCTGACCAAATTGATGAAATCAATAACCAACATACAAACAAACGCTACTTCAAAGATATCCTACTCGACGAAAAAATCAAAGCCTATCATGACTTGGAAGAAACACTAAAGGATGTGGATGCTGTTTTATTTGTGGTCCCAACAAAAGTAACGAGACTGGTTGCCCAACAAGTAGCAAAGGTGCTTGATCACAAGGTTGTCATCATGCATGCCTCCAAAGGATTGGAACCAGATAGCCACAAACGTCTATCAACTATTCTTGAAGAGGAAATTCCAGTCGATCTCCGTAGTGAAGTCGTCGTTGTTTCAGGACCTAGCCATGCTGAGGAAACTATTGTGCGGGATATTACTTTGATCACTGCAGCCTCTAAAGACCTTGAAACGGCCCAGTACGTCCAAAATCTCTTTAGCAATCACTACTTCCGTCTCTATACTAATACGGATGTTATCGGAGTTGAAACCGCTGGTGCTCTCAAAAACATCATTGCAGTTGGTGCTGGGGCACTACATGGTCTAGGGTTTGGCGACAATGCCAAGGCGGCCATCATCGCACGTGGCTTGGCGGAAATCACCCGTCTAGGAGTCGCTCTAGGAGCTAACCCTCTGACTTATAGCGGTCTTTCTGGAGTTGGAGATTTGATTGTAACGGGGACATCTGTCCACTCTCGTAACTGGAGGGCCGGTGATGCTCTCGGTCGTGGAGAATCCCTCGCAGACATCGAAGCTAATATGGGCATGGTCATCGAAGGCATTTCAACAACGCGAGCAGCATACGAACTGGCTCAGGAATTGGGTGTCTACATGCCAATCACACAGGCTATTTACCGAGTGATCTATGAAGGTGTCAATATCAAAGAAGCAATCACTGACATCATGAGCAATGAATTTAAAGCAGAAAACGAATGGTCGTAGACCCTTATAGAAAGGAACATCATGAAACAAAAAGTCAGAAAAGCAGTCATCCCTGCCGCTGGATTGGGAACTCGTTTCCTCCCAGCAACTAAGGCCTTGGCCAAGGAAATGTTGCCAATCGTAGACAAGCCAACTATCCAGTTTATCGTTGAAGAAGCCCTCAAGTCTGGAATCGAAGATATCTTGGTTGTTACTGGTAAGTCAAAACGTTCTATCGAGGACCACTTCGACTCAAACTTCGAATTGGAATACAACCTCAAAGAAAAAGGGAAAACAGATCTTTTGAAGCTGGTTGATGAGACAACCGGCATGCGCCTGCATTTTATCCGTCAAACACATCCACGTGGTCTCGGAGATGCTGTCTTGCAAGCCAAAGCTTTCGTCGGAAATGAACCTTTTGTCGTTATGCTTGGTGATGACTTGATGGATATCACGGACGAAAAGGCTGTTCCACTTACCAAACAACTCATGGATGACTACGAGCGTACACACGCGTCCACTATCGCTGTTATGCCAGTCCCTCATGACGAAGTATCTGCTTATGGGGTTATTGCTCCGCAAGGAGAAGGGAAAGACGGTCTTTACAGCGTTGAAACCTTCGTTGAAAAACCTGCGCCAGAGGATGCTCCTAGCGACCTTGCTATTATTGGACGCTACCTCCTCACTCCTGAAATTTTCCAAATCCTCGAAAATCAAGCTCCAGGTGCAGGAAATGAAATTCAGCTGACAGATGCAATCGATACCCTCAATAAAACACAACGTGTATTTGCTCGTGAGTTCAAAGGAGCTCGTTACGATGTCGGAGATAAGTTTGGCTTTATGAAAACATCCATCGACTACGCTCTCAAACACCCACAAGTCAAAGACGACTTGAAAGACTACCTCATCCAACTTGGGAAAGAGTTAGCTGAGGGGGAATAGAAGAAAATTCCATATAAAAAAGAACTAGGATAGTTAATTATCCCCAGTTCTTTTTATTTTGTATTGCTATCATCCCGAACATATATACTCTCAAAAGGAAATCATATTTCTCGGTTAATCCACTAACAGGCTCCACCGAATTGATTTTAAATTTTATGAGAGCGCTACGATATTATTTGTTTTTTTATAAAAATAGGAGTACAATGAGTTAGTATAATAAAATAAAAAACACCGAATCGTGCGCATTACTGATTATGGATAACCATATTTTAACTCAAAAGAAAAATCTTTTGGCTGTGTTGTTTCGAATGGTTCCAAAATAATAAATAATTTTAAATTTGACTTAACTGTTGGAGTAGTCATGGTTAAATTAAATCAACCGAGTCGAATATAAGTTGTTTAATTTTGTGGAAGCTATTAATAAGAATATAATAAGGGAGAAAGATAGGTGTAATTTTAATTTTAAAGTAATTGCGGACACTATCAAAGTAAAAGATTATGGAGAACAAATCTGTAGAATTTATCAAAGACAATAAAAAAGTAATCATTTCATCAGTTGCAGTTGGTGTTGTATTGGTATTAGGGTTTGGATGGTATTCATATTACCAGCATCAAGCAGAGCAACAAGCAAAAATTGTACAATTAGAAAAAGATAGCAAATCAGACAAAGAACAAGTTGATAAACTATTTGAATCATTTGATGCATCTTCAGATGAATCTATTTCTAAGTTGAAAGAATTATCTGAAACTTCACTTAAAACCGATACAGGTAAAGACTATCTTAATAACAAAGTCAAAGAATCATCTAAAGCTATTGTAGATTTTCATTTGCAAAAAGGTTTGGCTTATGACATCAAAGATTCAGATGACAAATTTAAAGATAAAACAACCTTAGAAAATAATGTAAAAGAAATCAATAAACAAATTGATTTTATCAAGAAAGTTGATGAAACATTCAAACAAGATAATCTTGAAGAAACTACAAAATCTCTTACTGATATTGTAGATAAATTCAATAAGCAAATCGAAGCTTTGAAGAAAGAAGAAGAACAAAAAGCAGCTGAAAAAGCTAAAGAAGAAGAGAAGAAACAATCAGAAGCTAAATCACAAGAATCTTCTGGTGGATCAAGTAGTTCAAGCAGTTCAAGTTCTAACTCATCTTCTGATTCTGGATCAAATGGTGGCGGAAGTAATTATGAAGCCCCAGCTGCCGAACAATATTCATCTGGCAACAGCAATAGCGGCGGAGGAAATGATGGCTATACAAGATATACGGGAACTGATGCTTTTGGACATTCAGGCAGTTATCAAGCAAATCACAGTAATGGTGATGTTCGTGACGACAATGGAAACCACCTTGGAAACTACGGTGGAGGAATTGCTGATTTTAGACAACGTTAATAACTATTTTAGAGCTGTGTTGTTTCGAATGGTTCCAAAAAAAGCTACTCATTTTTTGAGTGGCTTTTTAACTATCCCCCCTACACATAGTTCATTCCCTTATAGCAAAGGAAAATGGCTAGTGCGATAAAAAGTACAGTTGCTCCGATTCGCTGGCTAGTACTGTACATCCTTCTCTCCCATTTAACTGGAAAAATAACTGCTAGAAAAGCACCTCCTACTGCCCCACCGATATGGCCTGCTAGGCTGATTCCTGGAATCAGAACACTTCCAATGATATTTATCACGAAAAGTGTCAGATAGGATTGCCCCAACTGCTGGATATAGGGGTTGCGAGTTGCGTAACGCAAGACGATAATCGCAGCAAATAGCCCGTAAAGAGAAGTGGAAGCGCCTGCTGCTACAACTTTCGGTGTGAAAGCAAAAACAAAGAGATTGCCCATCATTCCTGATAAGAGATAAAGAAAGAAGAACTGCTTGGAACCGAAAATCTCCTCCACCTGTCGTCCAAGAAAGTAGAGCGAAATCATATTGACAATAAAATGCTCCCATCCGATATGCACAAATATAGCCGAAAAAAGGCGCCAAATCTGCTCAGGGAACAGACGAATGATCGGTCCATACATGGCTCCAAACTGAAGCAAGGTATCTGCTCGTTCAAAATTTAAACCTGTAAGAACCAACATCAAGAGAAAGACCAATGCGGTTACTAGGAGGAAGAAACTAGTCACAGGATAACGTTTATCAAAGATTTCCTTCATAGATTAACACCTCCTGAACAGGAATATCATGGTCTTCCAAGTTAAACTCCTGAATTTGACAAGGATAGATTGTACTCAGGCTCTGCCCAGCAAAATGTTCTAGATAGCGGTCGTAGTATCCTCCACCATATCCGATCCGATAGCCCTCTGTTGTAAAAGCCAAGCCCGGAACATGAATTAAATCAATCTGAGACGGTTCCACCACTTCCAAGTCTCCTTGCGGTTCCAGTAAACCAAAGGAAGTTTTTGCCAACTGCTGCGGATGATAGACCACAAACTCCATGCGCCCCTTGGGATAGGTTTTGGGTATCAGAACCTTTTTATCGTCCTTCAGCGCCCGCTCGATCAATTCTTGCGTTTGAAATTCATGAGGGAAGGAGAGATAGGTTGCGATGGTCTTGGCTTCTTGGTAAAAAGGGTGTTGTAAGAAACGCTCAGTTAAAACTTGGTCCATAGCCTGTTTTTGCTCCTGAGATAGAGACTTCATTTCTTGCAAAATTTTCTTGCGTAGTTCTGCTTTCATAGACAATTCCTCTACTCTGCTGCCTTCTTTTTCAAGAAACTAGAGACCGCATCTACCCCAATGGCTAAGGCTTCTTCCTTAGGGCTCATCTGAGGGTGATGAAGGGCGTAGGGACTATCGATACCTAGCCAGAACATAACGCCATCTACCTTCGAAAGGAGATAACCAAAGTCCTCACCCGTCATAGCAGGCTCGATATCAATCAACTCAATTCCCTCTTTCTCTTCAAAAAAGTCCATCAGTTCACGCGCCAAGGCTGGATTGTTCTCAACAGGTAGGTAGCCTCCTTGCTTGAGTTCTACTTCGACTTCCATATCAAAGGCTGCTGCAACACCTTCTGAGACTGTCTTGACTCTTTTTTGTACCAAGAGGCTCATGTCCTGAGTCAAGGCGCGAATAGTTCCATGTAAAAATGCTGTGTCTGTAATGACATTATTGGTTGTTCCAGCTTGGAAAAGGCCAAAGGTCACCACCGCCCCCTCGATTGGATTGACATTGCGGCTGACAACTGACTGCACCTGGGTTACAAAGTAACTAGCAGCCACCAAGGCGTCATTGGCTTCATGTGGAAAAGCTGCGTGTCCTCCTTTTCCTTTGAAACGAATCTTCACCTCACAGGTCCCTGCAAAGAGAGTATGTGTATTGGTCGCAATCTGGCCGACTTTCAAATCCGGACGAACATGGAGACCATAAAACTGATCTGGCAACCAATCTCCAAAAGCACCATCCTCATACATGAGCATACCACCAGCTTCATTTTCTTCAGCAGGCTGAAATAGAAAGAGCAAATTATTCTTGGGTTGCTCCTCAAGAGCACGCTCGAGACAGCCCAAGGCAATGGTCATGTGAAAATCATGTCCGCAAGCATGCATACGACCTTGGTTTTGAGAGGCAAAAGGTAGACCTGTTTGTTCGACAATAGGCAGACCATCAATGTCTGTTCGCCAACCAATGGTTCGCTCCGGCTGACTTCCCTGCAGGTAGACCAAAATTCCTGTCCGCCAGGTACGAACTTGAACAAAGTCCTTGTTCGCAGTCAATTTCTCAATCACATCCAGCAAATAAGCCTGAGTCTTGAACTCCTCCAAGCCAATCTCTGGAATCTGGTGTAAATCTCGTCTAGTCTGAATCAAATCTAACATCTATCTGTCCTCCTATATAGAAGAAAGAGGCTGGAAGAAGTATCCGCCTCTTTTTATTTTTACAAGGTACGAAGCGCATCTTCTAGCGCTGTTTTTTGTTGGGTTTGGGCATCAATTTCTTTGATGATGCGAGCTGGAACACCTGCTACAACCACATTTTCTGGAACATCTTGGGTAACAATAGCTCCTGCTGCAACAACTGAACCACTACCGATTTTGACTCCCTCGATAACCACTGCATTGGCACCGATAAGAACATTGTCTCCAACACGGACTGGTTCAGCACTAGCTGGCTCAATCACACCTGCCAAAACTGCACCTGCACCAACGTGACTGTTTTTCCCAACGATAGCACGGCCACCAAGGATGGCACCCATGTCAATCATGGTTCCTGCACCGATTTCTGCTCCGATATTGATAACAGCCCCCATCATGATAACAGCATTGTCACCAATTTCCACCTGGTCACGGATAATAGCACCTGGCTCGATACGAGCGTTGATAGCACGCTTATCTAGCAAAGGAACTGCAGAATTACGAGCATCTTGCTCGACAACGTAATCTTGATTTTCTACCAAACCTTCAAGAAGCGGAGTCACGTCCTTCCAGTCTCCGAATAGGACATTTCCTAGTTTGACAACAGAGCTAGGCACAGCAGTTGCGAGTTGCCCCTCAAAGGTTACTTTGACACTGGTTTTCTTTTCAGCATTGGCGATAAATTGGATAATTTCTTGAGCATTCATTTTTGTAGCAGTCATAGGTGCCTCCTGGTTCGTTATAATGATACCTATTCTACCAAAAAAGGCCTCAAATTTGAAGCCTCAACTATCAAATAATCATCTTTACCTGGCTTGTTTTGCTTCTTCTATAGATAAAAAAATCATCGGAACGATAATCAACACCATAGCTAAGGCCAAAAAACCATCCATGACCAATCCCAAAAAAAGAACACTTAATAAAGCTGAAGAGAGCGGTTCGCTAGCACTCACCACCGATACAACCAGCGGAGAAACGAGTGACACGGCCTTCATAGATAGAAAGAAGGCAAAAGCAGTACCAAACACGGCAATCGTCAGACAAATCAGCACACTTACCAGATCCACTTGAAAACTTATCCGATAAATAGGGTAAAGAAAATTACTAAATAGCCCTGCCAGAATCATCCCCCAACCAACAGTTGGAATGAAACCGTAGCGCCGTGCAAAGCGTTGGGGAAGGATAACATTAAACATGACCCCTACTGCACTGAGCAAACCTGTCACTAGAGCCAAAGGAGTCATGGATAATTGGGACAAATCTCCTTTTGTAGCCATCAAAAAAACACCTAGCATGGCAATCAAAACATAGAAAACAGCTGTAATCGAAGCTTTCTTCTGGTAAATGATTCGATTGTAAAACAGGATAAAAACTGGGCTGATAAATTGCAAAATTGTCGCCGTCGTCGCATTGGAATACTCAACGCAGAGATAAAAGAAAAACTGCACAGAAAAAATACCTAGAATAGCATAGGCTAAAAAAGGTAGATAATTTTTCTTATCACGCCAGATGTCCAACAAGCGGCTACGCAACTGAAAAGCAGATAAACCTAAAACCAAACTCCCCGCCACAAGCAACCGCATAGAAGTAATCCATCCAGAAGACACTGGATAATGAGTGAAAAAATACTCTCCTAAAATCCCACAAATCCCCCAGATTAGGCCTGAGAGTAGCGAGTATACTGTTCCCTTAACAATCTTTTTCTGATAATGATTCATATTATTATTGTAACACGAAACCAACAAAGAAAAAAGTAGCAACAAGGAGAAATTACTAACCTTGCTACTACTCTTTCTTAGCGATTAAATAGACGTGAACGTCCTGTAGAACCACTTTGAGTATTCCCACTCGAACTTGAACTTCCAGAGCTACTGCTTGAACTTGAGCTTGGAGGAGTCACTGCTGGAATGCTTCCTAGAATATTCTTCCATGCGTTCAGATAATCTGCATCGCTTCCTCCAATAGCAAAGCGATAGGTGGTCACTGGGGCACCTTCTTTAGTCGCCCAGTAGCTCGTTACTGTTGATCCAGAAACTTCTATTTCTTTCCCATTGATGGAAACCTTGCCTGGTTTTTGCCCTGTAGAACGAAGAACTTGTGACTTGGTCACACTTGGATCCAGATTAAAGCGCTCATTCCCCCATATTCCAGGTTCAGCTTGTTGGATAGCATTGACCAAGTGGGCCATATAGTTGGCATTGCGGTAGTGGCCTGCTCCTTTGGCTAGTGGTCTGTTGTCATCGTGACCTAACCAGCCACCCAAAGTCAATCGAGGTGTAGAAAGCATGAGCCACATATTTTCATCTTCATTGGTCGTACCAGTTTTTCCGATCCAGTCAGCACGGGCTAGGGATGGATTGATAGTCGTCAAGTCCGTCTGGAAACTTGAAGTAATCCGAGACGAGATAACATCCCGAAGGAGACTTTGCATAATGGTTGCTGTCGCTTTCGAATAAACTTGGACAGGCTCATCCTTGTGCTCGTATACCAATCGGCCATCCGTTGACTCGATCTTCGCGATCATATGTTTCTTATGGTAAACTCCATTGTTGGCCAGAGTTTGATACCCGTTGGTATGCTGGGCAACTGTAACGTCAATCCCCCCACCCATCGGTAAACTTTCAATCCCATATTCTGGGATTTCGTAACCCATTTTTTCCATATAGCCTTTGACATCAACACCCTTCTCTCGAAGCGTACGATACGTCCAGTAGGCTGGGATATTCCATGAGTAGTTAAGGGCTTCTCCCAATGTCATCATTCCCGTACCAGGACTATTGACATACATGATGGGGTTCCCGTTTGAGAAGTTGGTAGGATAGTTTGATAAGATACTTGCACTCCCCATCAAACCTTGGTCAATAGCGATACCATAGGCCAATATAGGTTTTGTGGTTGAAGCTGGAGAACGCTTGGTATCAATAGCGTGATTGTTCTGATTTTCTTGATAATTACGACCACCAACAAATCCAAGGATAGCTCCCGTTTGGTTGTCCATGAGGACATTCCCCACCTCAGGCTGGCCTGTCGAATCATCTAGCAAATAGCCGTAGGTCGCAACCGCATTTTGCATCGCAGCATGAACATTTTTATTGATAGTTGTCGTAATCTTATATCCACCATTTTCAATTTCCTTAGCGGCTAGATCACGATAGGATTTCTGAATGGACTCATTCTTTAATTCTTGCGCAGAAACATTATCTCGTTGGACGAGGTAGTCGTACATGCGATCAGTAGCTTCTGCCAAGGTTGCATAGTAGAGATAGTCACGCGAAGTACCGCTAACACTACCTGATGGTAGGAAATCTTTCTTAAAGTCATAATCTTTGTACTTATCGTAGTCTTCCTGACTTAGAGCTCCTGTCCGGTACATGTTGTAGAGGACATCCTTGGCACGCTTGATTCCCAAAGCCATGTCCTCATCACTCTTCATACTACCATCAGATTCATAAGGAGAATAACTGATTGGACTCTGTGGCAATCCTGCGATAAAGGCTGCTTGAGGGACCGTTAAATCCGAAGCATTGACCCCAAAGATTCCTTCTGCAGCCTGCTGAGCACCTGCAATATTTTGACCTTTATGATTGCGACCAAAAGGAGCAATGTTAAGGTAGGTTGTCAAGATCTCATCCTTACCCATGGCCCGTTCTAAAGCTAGAGCATCAATAATCTCTTTGGCCTTACGAGCTAGAGTTGGAGCATCCCCCACCACTTGCTGCTTGATAACCTGCTGGGTCAAGGTCGAACCACCACTAGACGAGCCTAGACCGACAAAGGTTCCCAAAGTCGCACGAATAACGGCCTTAGGCACAACTCCCTTGTGCTCATTGAAATGCTCGTCCTCTGTCGCAACAATGGCTTTCTTAAGGTTATCTGAGATAGCATCTGAAGCGACTGAAGTGCGCAACAAATCACCCTCGATCGAGGCAATGGTACTGCCGTCAGAATAAGTGATTTCTGAGATAGAGGCAATATCCTTCACTTGCTTGACCAACTCTTCTGCTTGAGGCACCTGAGCCTTGTCAAATAGAGCGACTCCATAACCCATAGCTACACCAGCGCCAAACAGTCCACCGATAAAACCTAAGATAAAGAGAGTGTTAAAGACTATTTTAAACCCACTCAAAACCTTAGCAAAATTAGATCCTGCCCTTCCAACTTTGTCAGAAGAGGTCCCCTTTTTACCGGTTTTCTTATTAGCCAGTTTTTCTGCTAGTCTTTTCTTCCATTTTACAATTCGTTGCATTAGCTGCTGGAAAAAATGCAGCATTTTTGTTTTTAATTCATTAATTCTTTCTTTCATGAATGTCCTCGCTTTCTCTATTATACCATAAAAGGGAAACTTTCAATAAAATAGCCACTTTCTTCCCTATTCCACTAGGCTATTGTCCGAGTTTGTGATACAATAGGTAGAAACAATATTTTATAAAGGAGAAAAGACACATGCACATTTTTGATGAGCTAAAAGAGCGTGGTTTGATTTTTCAAACGACTGATGAAGAAGCTTTGCGTAAAGCCCTAGAAGAAGGTCAAGTTTCTTATTATACTGGCTACGATCCAACTGCTGATAGCCTTCACCTCGGCCACCTTGTCGCAATCTTGACCAGTCGTCGCTTGCAGTTAGCAGGTCATAAACCATATGCGCTCGTTGGCGGTGCTACAGGTCTCATCGGAGATCCGTCCTTCAAAGATGCTGAGCGTAGTCTCCAAACAAAAGACACAGTAGAGGGCTGGGTCAAGTCTATCCAAGGGCAACTTTCTCGTTTTCTTGACTTTGAAAATGGTGAAAATAAGGCTGTCATGGTCAACAACTACGACTGGTTTGGCAGTATCAGCTTCATTGACTTCCTCCGTGACGTCGGAAAATACTTCACTGTCAACTACATGATGAGTAAGGAATCTGTGAAGAAACGGATCGAGACAGGGATTTCTTACACTGAGTTTGCCTACCAAATCATGCAAGGGTACGACTTCTATGTCCTTAACCAAGACTACAATGTTACTCTGCAAATCGGTGGTTCTGACCAGTGGGGAAATATGACAGCTGGTACCGAATTGCTTCGTCGTAAGGCTGACAAGACTGGTCACGTGATCACTGTTCCACTCATCACAGACGCAACTGGTAAGAAATTTGGTAAGTCAGAAGGAAACGCAGTTTGGCTTAACCCTGAAAAGACTTCTCCATACGAAATGTACCAATTCTGGATGAACGTGATGGATGCTGACGCTGTTCGCTTCTTGAAAATCTTTACCTTCTTGTCACTCGATGAGATTGAAGACATCCGCAAAGAGTTTGAAGCGGCTCCACACGAACGCTTGGCACAAAAGGTCCTCGCTCGTGAAGTCGTGACTCTTGTTCACGGAGAAGAAGCTTACAAAGAAGCCCTTAACATCACCGAGCAACTCTTTGCTGGAAACATCAAAAACCTTTCTGTCAAAGAACTCAAACAAGGACTTCGTGGTGTGCCAAACTACCAAGTACAGGCAGACGAAAACCACAATATCGTGGAACTCCTCGTGTCATCCGGTGTGGTGAACTCCAAACGCCAAGCCCGTGAAGATGTTCAAAATGGAGCCATCTACGTCAACGGCGACCGTATCCAAGACCTTGACTATGTCTTGAGTGACGCAGATAAGTTAGAAAACGAACTCACTGTTATCCGCCGAGGAAAGAAGAAATACTTTGTGTTGACTTACTAAATTGTTAAACATTTACCTATAAACAAAGGAGTTACCCTCGAGAAAGGTAACTCCTTTTTGCTGTGAATAGTCCCCACCTATCCCTTAATAGACAGGCTACGCAGGACTATGCGTAAGGTTGTTAGATTATGTAGGATAGAGAGGTTTGAAGGACTGAGCCAATTAAACAAGCCAAAGCCAATCAAACTACTATTTACGACAACGGTATCTTGAATATTCTTCTTGATGAGTGTTTGCAAAGATGATGATAGCCAATCCAACTCTTGGAAGAAATCCAAACGATTATCTAACAATAAGATATCGCTCATCTGCTTAGAAATATCTGCACTCTCATTCATCACCACACCGATATCTGATAGGGTTAGAGCCGCTGAGTCATTCAATCCATCTCCAACCATCAAAATCGTGTGACCTGCTTTCTGCAGTTCCTCTACTAACTCAAATTTCCCATCAGGTTTCAAGTCTGTATAGACCTGATCAAAGGGCAAATCTTTGACTAATTCCTCTGTCCTAACCAAGGTGTCCCCTGTTGCCAGAATCAATTTTTTCCCTTGTGCCTTAAGTTTCTCCAAGGCTGCTTTTGCTTCTTTTCTCAAAGGAGTATGAATGCAGAACATTCCAATCAATTCATTCTGATAAGCCAAGAATAAGAGATTGTAGTGACTCTTGTACTCTTCAATTAAAGCATTTTGTTCTGAACTGATATGAATCTGCTCATCCTGCATCAAGACATAATTCCCAATAAGAACTGGTTGGCCATCTATATGAGATTTGATCCCCTTGCTTGCAATATATTGGAGTTTCCCATGCATTTCTTCATGTTCAATTCCCTCTATCTCAGCTTGCTTGACGATGGCATTAGCAATAGGATGATAAATGTGTTCCTCAAGACAGGCACTGATTCTGAGAATATCTTCCTCACTATAGTCCCCAAAAGGTAACACCTTTTCAACTATAGGATAACTAGTTGTGATTGTTCCCGTCTTATCAAACAAGAAAGTATCAACTTCCAGATATTTCTCCAGAACATCCCCATCCTTAATCACCATTTCACGGTTCAACCCCTCCTTGATAGCTGTCAAATAAGCTACAGGAGTAGAGATTTTCAAAGCGCAGGAGAAATCGACTAATAGGAAAGAAATAGCCTTAGAAAAAGAACCTGTTAATAGGTAAGTTAGCCCAGCCCCCAAGAAATTATATTTGACGACCTTATCCGCCATCTTGATGAAATAGCGTTGTTTCGTTTTCTTGTTTTCTTCAGATTTCTTCATTAACTCAATCAGTTGTAAAATCCGGCTGTTCATCTGATTATCGGTTACACGAATGCGTAACTCTCCAGTTTCTAATACTGTATTTGCACAAACCAAATCAGACTCTCTTTTTTCAACTGGAAAACTCTCTCCCGTCAAGGAACTTTCGTTGACCATACCTAAACCTGAAACTACTTGTCCATCAAACAGAATTTCATTTCCTTGAGATAGGACCAAGACATCTCCTATTTGAACATCGGAACTCTTGATACTAACAACCGTATCGCCCTGTACTAAGAATACGTCGCTCTCTTTTGCAAGAAGGCTTTGTTCTAAATCTGTTGCAGTTTTTTTCAAAGACCACTGATCTAAATGATTCCCCAAATCAAGCATAAACATGATATTGCTAGCTGTCTTGGATTGGTTCATAAACAAGGACAATAAAATCGCCGAACAGTCCAAGACTTCCATCGTTAGTTCCTTACGCGCTAGT
The DNA here is from genome assembly GCF_002096495.1 of Streptococcus oralis subsp. oralis. Lineage (GTDB taxonomy): Bacteria > Bacillota > Bacilli > Lactobacillales > Streptococcaceae > Streptococcus > Streptococcus oralis_CU. The sequence continues at coordinate 27,824 of NZ_NCUO01000008.1, forward strand.
GTTTGATAGGCTTCTCTAATATAACCCAAAGCCTGATAACAAGTCCATATATAGCGAATAGGATACGGCACAAAACTACGAAAAAGTACACGCTTAATCGCTGCACCTGAAACAATAGAATAAGCACTCTCTTCTCTACGAATGGGAAGAGTCATCAACTCAGAAACTTTCCCTTTATCAATTCTTTTTAAAAAGGCTTCTGCATTATCTAATACAGAAAAGCCTTCTTTTATGCGTAGAGTAAAGTGCTGTTGATCCATGTAAAACTGGATAGACTCAATCCCCTTTTCATCTCTCGCCAAGGAACGAAGATAGTCTTGAATATCCAAGGTGAGTGAAAAAGAAGATGATAGTCGGATATGTTGGTATCCTCTATGTAGCACTTTAAAAGACATATTATTCTCCTATAAGGCTATCTAATTGCTCTTCTTTTTTCTCTTGCTCGTACAAATATTTGGCATCTTGCAAGACATCGTCTCCATGTTGTTTCACAACAGAAACAGATGCATCTAGCCCGTCTTTCAACTTGTAAGCCTTAGCCAAAGCTTTAGAATAACCTTTTTTAGCTTCCTTACTTGCCAAGATTTTCAAACCAAGGGTACCAAATGCGACACCACCCAAAAAGAGTGATGATTTTTTCGCAACTTTTGCAACGGTTAATACTTCTTTTAACATACTTATTTCCTCCTTATCATTATTATATAGAAATTTAGATATAAAAGCAATTTTATTCTATAAATTGGAGAATTAGTTTTATTTCTACTGAATCTCCCATCTACTTATTTCTAAAGTTGCTTTCATTTGCCTCTTTTGATACACTTAAACTATGAATACAAACCTCAAACCCAAACTTCAGCGTTTTGCTTCTGCGACTGCCTTTTCCTGCCCTATCTGCCAAGAAAATCTGGCCTTGGTAGAGTCTAGCCTCAAGTGTAGCAACCGCCATTCTTTTGATCTGGCAAAATTCGGCTATGTCAACTTGGCTCCGCAAATCAAGCAATCTGCCAACTACGACAAGGAAAACTTCCAAAACCGCCAGCAAATTCTTGAAGCTGGTTTTTATCAGGCTATTTTAGAAGGTATCTCGGACTTACTAACAACTAATCCATCCGCAAAAACAGTCTTGGATATCGGTTGTGGCGAAGGTTTCTACTCTCGTAAACTCCAAGAAAGTCACTCTGATAAAACCTTCTATGCCTTTGACATTTCAAAAGACTCGGTCCAAATCGCAGCTAAAAGTGAACTCAACTGGTCAGTTAATTGGTTTGTCGGTGACCTGGCTCGACTTCCTATAAAAGACGCCAGTATGGATATCCTGCTCGACATCTTTTCACCTGCCAACTATGGGGAATTCCGTCGCGTTTTATCCAAAGATGGCATCTTGATCAAGGTCATCCCGACTGAAAATCACCTCAAAGAAATCCGTCAAAGGGTACAAGACCAGCTGACAAACAAGGACTATTCCAACCAAGATATCAAGGAACATTTCCAGGAATACTTCAGCATCCAATCTAGCCAAATAGCTTCCCTAACCAAACCCATCACAGCCGAGCAACGCCAAGCTTTACTTAGCATGACCCCCCTTCTCTTTCATGTTGACCAGACCAAAATTGACTGGAGTCAACTGACAGAGATTACCATTGAGGCAGAGATTTTGGTTGGGAAAGCACTGTAAATAAAACTTTCAGATAAGACAAAACCCGCACCTCCTCTTGAGGTGTGGGTATAAATCGCGATTTTTCAACTGTCTATCCGAAAAGTGGAAAAAATTTTAACCTCTCCATTTATTTTCGATTCGAAATAACAAATTTATCAATAAATAGCAAGTGAAATGAGGCAAGTGATGCCCCATAACAACATCCATGAAAAGAGATTTCTTGATGAGTCAGTGGAAAGGAACTACTATTACCCATATAAAGGCATGACCAAATCACAAATAGTATCCAAAATAAATCAGTCCATTTATATTTTGAAAAATATTTTTTCCACATAAGAACACCTTCTTTCTTCACCACAATGCTATTATAATACAAATTATAAGCGGATACAAGAAATACGAGGCCATCAACTACGAAGAATCATGAGACTGAAATACAGTAAAAAGCAGTATTTCTAAAACTTCAACGTATCTATGATTTATCTCTTTTTAGACCTGATTGGCTAAAATCCACATCATTCAAAAAAGCGAATTTCAATTGAAATTCGCTTTTTTTACAAAGTGATTAGTATAAATTTTGTATCTTAGTTCAAGTGCCAGATATCTTCGTTGTACTGAGCGATTGTACGGTCAGATGAGAAGAATCCTGCTTTAGCAATGTTAACGATGACTTTATCCAACCATGCGTCGCGGTCTTCGTAGTCAGCAAGCATTTGCTCTTTGACTTTAATGTAGTCTTCCAAGTCAAGGAGAGTCATGAACCAGTCTTTGTTGATCAATTCGTTGTAAAGACGTTCCAAGCGTTCTTTCTTACCTACTGCAAGAACAGCATCGCTCACAATGAAGTCAACCAAAGGTTTGATAGCTTCACGAGCATAGAATTCGCTTGATTTGTAAGCTGCTTTTGCGTAAAGGTCGATAACAGTTTCTGAATCTTCACCAAAGATATAGATGTTTTCGTCGCCAACCAACTCAGCGATTTCCACGTTAGCACCGTCCATAGTACCAAGAGTCAAAGCACCGTTCAACATGAATTTCATGTTACCAGTACCTGAAGCTTCTTTAGAAGCAAGTGAGATTTGTTCTGAGATGTCACATGCTGGGATCAAGAAGCTTGCTGCAGTAACGTTGTAGTTTTCAACCATTACGACTTGCAAGTGTGGAGCTACAGCTGGGTCGTTAGCAATCACTTCTGACAAGCAAAGGATCAAGTGAATGATGTCTTGAGCGATTGTGTAGGCAGGAGCAGCTTTACCACCGAAGAATACTGTGATAGGACGAGCAGGGATGTTACCAGCCTTGATATCAAGGTATTTGTGGATCACATACAAAGCGTTCATTTGTTGGCGTTTGTACTCGTGAAGACGTTTGATTTGGATGTCAAAGATAGAGTTTGTATTGATTTCCACACCTTGGTGTTCTTTCAAGTGACGAGCCAATTTACGTTTGTTGTGAGCCTTGATGCTTTCCAATTTTTCTTTAACAGCAGCCTTGTCTTCGTATGACAAGAGTTTTTCAAGCTCATCTGCTTCATGGTGCCAACCATGTCCAAGAATCTCATCCAAGTAGTGAGACAAGCTTGGGTTAGCATGCATGAGCCAACGACGGAATGTGATACCGTTTGTTTTGTTGTTGAATTTTTCTGGGTAGATGTCGTAGAAAGCTTTCAACTCTGAGTTCTTCAAGATTTCAGTGTGAAGAGCTGCAACCCCGTTTACACTGTATCCGTAGTGGATATCCATGTGAGCCATGTGAACACGTCCGCTCTCATCGATGATTTGAACAGCTGGGTCTTTGTATTCTGCCTTCACACGACGGTCCAATTCTTCGATGATTGGTACCAAGTGAGGAACCACTTCTTCCAAGAATTCAAGAGGCCATTTTTCAAGGGCTTCAGCAAGGATTGTGTGGTTAGTGTAGGCAGTCATGCTACGTACGATTGAGATTGCTTCATCAAGCTCGATACCTCGCGCAGTCAAGAGACGGATCAATTCAGGAATCACCATTGATGGGTGAGTATCGTTGATTTGTACAACAGCGTAGTCTGCAAGGTCATGCAAGTTGCTTCCTTTTTCGATTGCTTCGTCGATGATCAATTGCGCACCGTTTGAAACCATGAAGTATTGTTGGAAGATACGGAGCAATTCACCTTGCTTGTCGCTATCGTCTGGGTAAAGGAAGAGAGTCAAGTTGCGAGCGATATCTGTCTTGTCAAAGTTGATACCATCTTCGATGATAGAAGAATCAACTGAATCCAAGTCAAACAAACGCAAGCGGTTTTTAGTAGCTGTCTTGTAACCAGGTACATCAATATCATAAAGGGTAGATGTCAATGTGAAGTGTGCAAATGGCACTTGGTAGCTACGGCTTGAGCGTACCAACCAGTTTTGCTCTGTCAACCAAGCGTTAGGAATTGTTTCTTGTTGGTTGTTTTTAAGAACTTGTTGGAAAAGACCGAAGTGGTAGTTCAATCCAACACCGTCACCATTCAAACCAAGTGTAGCGATTGAGTCGATAAAGCAGGCTGCCAAACGTCCCAAACCACCGTTACCAAGTGATGGTTCCAATTCTACTTCTTCGATTTCGATCAACTCTTTACCTGCAGCTGCAAGCTCTTTTTTAACTTCGTCATAAAGACCAAGGTTAATCAAGTTGTTTGACAAGAGTTTACCGATCAAGAACTCAGCTGAGATGTAGTAAACCTTTTTCTTACCAGTGTTAACTGGTTTTTGGCTGCTTGCAAGCTTGCTGTAGTTAAGAAGAGCAAGGTAAAGCTCTTCATTGCTACATTCTGCAATGGTTTTATTGTAACGTTTTTGTACAAATTCGTTTAATGGTAACATGTTTATGTGTCTCCTGATAATGTCTTATTTCTTTAATTCTACCAAATTTTCATTGATTCGGCGATAAATTGTAGTCAAGTCAAGCAAAGTTTCTTCAACAGCTGGTGTGAGTTGGTCTGCTGTCATACGCCATGACCAGTTTCCGCCAAGAGTAGATGGGAAGTTCATACGAGCTGACTCATCTAGTTCTAGCAAGTCTTGCATAGTTGCAATAGCCATGAAGCTAACAGATGAAAAGACTGTGCGAAGCATTGCGTGTGGCACTGTTTCGTACTCTTTACGGTTCGTGTAACGAGCCATGTATTCACGAGTTGGATCGTCGATTTCATTACGGTACCAACCAAGAACAGTGTTATTATCGTGTGTTCCTGTGTACATAACAGAGTTGGCAGGTGCCAAGTGTGGGCTATCGATACTTTCATCTTCTGGGTTGAAGGCGAATTGAAGAATCTTCATTCCTGGGAAGCCAGTACGTTCACGCAACTCGATGACTTCATCTGTCATGAAACCAAGGTCTTCTGCGATGATGTTTAGCTCACCAAGCTCTTCCTTAACGGCTGCAAAGAGTTTGTAGCCTGGACCTTTCACCCATTTACCAGGTGCTGCTGTATCGGAACCAGCAGGAATTTCCCAGTAAGATTCGAAACCACGGAAGTGGTCGATACGAACGATATCGTAGATCTTGAAGCTTTCGCGCAAGCGTTCAACCCACCATTTGTAACCGTCTTTGTCCATTGCTTCCCAGTCATAGATTGGGTTGCCCCAAAGCTGACCAGTTGCAGAAAACTCATCTGGTGGGCATCCTGCGATGCAAGTTGCTTTACCATTGGCATCTGTCTTGAAGAGGTGTGGATTTGCCCACATGTCGCTTGAATCTTCCGCTACGTAGATAGGCATGTCCCCAACGATTTCGATGTGGTTATCGTTAGCGTAGGCTTTCAATTTCAACCATTGTTGGAAGAAGAAGTATTGTGTCACACGGTGGTAAACCAACTTGTCTGCCAATTTCTCACGGTAGCTTTCAAGCGCTGAAGCTTTACGGGCACGAGCATCTGCATCTGGCCATTCTGTCCAAGCAAGATTGTCAAAATGCTCTTTGATCGCCATATACTCAGCGAAGAGTTCAAGCCATGATTGGTTGTCTTGAGCAAACTTCTCAAAATCTTTGACATCTCCCACTTCCAAGAAGCGTTTAACTGCTTTTTCTAAAAGCGGACGACGTGCATAATAAATCTTCGCATAATCAACTTCAGATGCATCGCTACCAAAGTCAACACCTTCAAGGTCACTGGCTTCGAGCAAGCCTTGCTCTACCAAGATATCAAGGTCGATAAAATGCGTATTTCCAGCAAAGGCTGAGAATGATTGGTATGGAGAATCTCCATAGCTTGTTGTCCCAAGAGGGAGGATTTGCCAGTAACGTTGCTTGGTACGAACCAAGAAATCAACGAAATCATAGGCAGTCTGGCCAAATGATCCAATCCCGTAAGCTCCTGGAAGAGAAGAGATGTGCATCAACACACCACTTTGACGTTTTTTCATAATAGCACCTCATGTGTTTGTTATAAAACGTTGCGCAATTAAGGCGCAAACGTTTGCGTTAATTTAAGTATAACGCATTTCAAAAACAAATGCAAGCGTTTTTAAAAAATTTTTTTGAATTATTTTAATCAAACAAAACTTGTTGCCACTGATATTTTATGAAATAAGCGAAAAAATTTTAAAGATTTTCTGATTTAAGATAATTCATTCCCAATATCTGCTCTATTTTCTGAAAAACCGAGCCGAATTTACGCAATCGTTTTCCTAATATATTTTCAATTCAAAAAAAACAAACATTTTAAGTTCTTTCCTATGTATGGGCTTTAACAAATGTTTGAAACCTTAAAATTTTTTTAAAAAACTTTTTAAAAAAGCTTGCAACCGTTTTCTATTTGTGCTATACTAAGTTCGTAAAAGAAAACGTTTGCGTTTTCTCATTAAATTATTTTTGTTATTCTTTAGGAGGAATACACTATGTCATCTAAATTCATGAAGAGCGCTGCTGTGCTCGGAACTGCTACTCTTGCTAGCTTACTTTTGGTAGCTTGCGGAAGCAAAACTGCTGATAAAGCAGCTGATACTAGCTCATCTGAAGCAAAAGAAATCACTTTCTACGTTGAAGACCAATACAAAGCCTACGCTGAAAAAGTTGCTGCAGCTTATGAAAAAGAATCAGGTACAAAAGTTAACATCAAATCAGGTGACCAACTTGGTGGACTTGACAAACTTTCTCTTGACAACCAATCAGGTCAAGCTGCTGACGTTATGATGGCACCATACGACCGCGTAGGTAGCCTTGGTACTGACGGACAACTTTCAGAAGTTACTTTGAGCGACGGCGCTAAAACAGATGATAAGACTAAATCTCTTGTAACAGCTGCTGACGGTAAAGTTTACGGTGCTCCTGCCGTTATTGAGTCACTTGTTATGTACTACAACAAAGACTTGCTAAAAGAAGCTCCAAAAACTTTTGCTGAATTAGAAGAACTTGCTAAAGACAGCAAATACGCTTTCGCTGGTGAAGATGGCAAAACTACTGCATTCCTAGCCGACTGGACAAACTTCTACTACGCATACGGACTCCTTGCTGGTAACGGTGGTTACGTATTCGGACAAAACGGTAAAGACGCTAAAGACATCGGTCTTGCAAACGACGGTTCTATCACAGGTATCAACTACGCTAAATCTTGGTACGAAAAATGGCCTAAAGGTATGCAAGATACTGAAGGTGCTGCAAACTTGATCCAAACTCAATTCCAAGAAGGTAAAACAGCTGCTATCATCGACGGTCCTTGGAAAGCTCAAGCATTCAAAGATGCTAAAGTAAACTACGGTGTTGCTACTATTCCAACTCTTCCAAATGGTAAAGACTACACACCATTCGGTGGTGGTAAAGCTTGGATCATCCCATCAAGCACTAAGAACCTTGAAGCTGCACAAAAATTTGTAGACTTCCTTGTTTCAACTGAACAACAAAAAGCATTCTACGATGCAACTAACGAAATCCCAGCTAACACTGAAGCTCGTTCATACGCTGAAGGTAAAAACGATGAGTTGACAACAGCTGTTATCAAACAGTTCAAGAACGCTCAACCAATGCCAAACATTTCTCAAATGTCAGCTGTTTGGGATCCAGCTAAAACAATGCTCTTTGACGCTGTAAGTGGTAAAAAAGATGCTAAGACAGCTGCTAACGATGCTGTTACATTGATCAAAGAAACAATCAAACAAAAATTTGGTGAATAATTGAATTCGTTACAAGGGGGGAGAATACAAATCCCCCTTTGATTTTATAAATTTACGAATGATTGCAGTTGCCTATCTAGTGATTGGAGACAAACTTCAATCTCGTATCCTATGAAAGGAGTATTCATGGAAAACCAACAACCTAGCAAAGCAGCCTTGCTTTCAGTGATTCCTGGGTTAGGACAGATTTACAATAAACAAAAGGCCAAAGGTTTTATCTTCCTTGGTGTAACTATCGTATTTGTTCTTTATTTCCTAGCACTTGCAGCGCCGGAATTGCACAATTTGATCACTCTTGGTGACAAGCCAGGTCGTGATAATTCCCTCTTTATGCTGATTCGTGGTGCCTTCCATTTAATCTTTGTAGTCGTTTATGTGCTCTTTTATTTCTCAAATATTAAAGATGCACATACAATCGCAAAACGTATTAACAATGGAATTCCTGTCCCACGGACTTTTAAAGATATGATCAAAGGTATTTATGAGAATGGATTCCCATACCTTTTGATTATCCCATCGTATGTAGCAATGACATTTGCAATTATCTTCCCAGTTATCGTAACCTTGATGATTGCCTTTACTAACTACGACTTCCAACACTTGCCACCAAACAAATTGTTGGACTGGGTTGGTTTGACTAACTTTACAAACATCTGGAGCTTAAGTACCTTCCGTTCAGCCTTCGGTGCGGTTCTTTCTTGGACCATCATCTGGGCCTTGTCTGCTTCTACTTTGCAGATTGTGATTGGTATCTTCACCGCTATCATTGCTAACCAACCATTTATCAAAGGAAAACGTATCTTTGGTGTTATTTTCCTTCTTCCTTGGGCTGTTCCAGCCTTCATCACTATCTTGACATTCTCAAACATGTTTAACGATAGTGTCGGAGCGATCAACACTCAAGTATTGCCTATCTTGGCTAAGGTTCTTCCTTTCCTTGACGGTGCTCTTATCCCTTGGAAAACAGACCCAACTTGGACGAAGATTGCCTTGATTATGATGCAAGGTTGGCTAGGATTCCCATACATCTACGTTTTGACTTTGGGTATCTTGCAGTCGATTCCTAACGACCTCTACGAAGCGGCTTACATCGATGGTGCCAATGCTTGGCAAAAATTCCGCAACATCACTTTCCCTATGATTTTGGCTGTTGCAGCACCAACATTGATCAGCCAATACACCTTCAACTTTAACAACTTCTCTATCATGTACCTCTTCAACGGCGGAGGTCCTGGTAGCGTTGGTGGTGGAGCCGGTTCAACCGATATCTTGATCTCATGGATTTATCGTTTGACAACAGGTACATCTCCTCAATACTCTATGGCGGCAGCTGTTACCTTGATTATCTCAATCATTGTCATCTCTATCTCTATGATCGCATTCAAGAAACTACACGCATTTGATATGGAGGACGTCTAAGATGAATAACTCAATCAAACTCAAACGTAGACTGACTCAAACCCTCACTTACCTCTACTTGATTGGCCTTTCAATCGTGATTATCTATCCACTTTTGATCACCATTATGTCAGCCTTCAAGTCTGGTAATGTCGTAGCCTTTAAACTAGATGCTAACGTCGACTTTAGCTTTGCCAACTTCCAAGGGCTCTTCACTGAAACCTTGTACGGCACTTGGTATCTCAATACCTTGATTATTGCCTTGATTACCATGGTTGTTCAAACAAGTATCATCGTACTTGCTGGTTATGCTTACAGCCGTTACAACTTCTTGGCTCGTAAGCAAAGTTTGGTCTTCTTCTTGATTATCCAAATGGTGCCAACCATGGCCGCTTTAACAGCCTTCTTCGTTATGGCACTTATGTTGAACGCCCTTAACCATAGCTGGTTCCTCATCTTCCTCTACGTTGGTGGCGGTATCCCGATGAATGCTTGGTTGATGAAAGGCTACTTCGACACAGTACCAATGTCTCTTGATGAATCAGCAAAACTAGATGGTGCAGGACACTTCCGCCGCTTCTGGCAAATCGTTCTCCCTCTTGTTCGCCCAATGGTTGCGGTACAAGCCCTCTGGGCCTTCATGGGACCTTTCGGAGACTATATCCTCTCTAGTTTCTTGCTTCGTGAGAAAGAATACTTTACAGTTGCCGTTGGTCTACAGACCTTTGTCAGCAATGTGAAAAACTTGAAGATCGCCTACTTCTCAGCAGGTGCTATCCTCATCGCGCTTCCAATCTGTATTCTCTTCTTCTTCCTACAAAAGAACTTTGTTTCAGGACTTACAAGTGGTGGCGACAAGGGATAATCTATCCCCGCCACCCTTTTTCATTTTGATCTTGTTTCTAAAGTTAAAAGATTAGACACAAGACCGCAAATAGTAGCAAAATCAGCTTTTCAGTAAGCAATTTATCTACTAGACTTGAAATAAAGCACATTTCTCTATATAATAATACTCATATAGAAAACACCTTTTAGAAAGATACAAATGCTTCCATATCCATTTTCATATTTTTCAAGTATTTGGGGATTTCGTAAGCCCCTGTCAAAACGTTTTGGACTCAACTGGTTTCAACTCCTCTTTACCAGTCTCTTCCTTATCAGCTTGTCTATGGTACCCATTGCCATTCAAAACAGCTCACAGGAAACGTATCCACTGGATACCTTTATCGATAATGTCTATACACCCCTGACAGATGAAGCCATCATGGACTTGTCAGAGAATGCACAAATCGTTGATGGAAAGCTGAACTACTCAGGTACAAAGAATCAGCAGCCTTCTCTTTTGATTGGCCCAAGTCCAAGTAAGGAATTGCCAAAGGATTTGCAACTTCATTTTGATACGAAAGAACTCGTCATCAGTAAGGAAAGTAAGGAACTAACTCGCATTCGCTACCACGCCATTCAAACGGAGAGTTTCCAGAGTAAGGAAACTTTAACCCAGGCTATTTCTAAAGACTGGTACCAACAGAACCGTGTCTATATCAGTCTCTTTCTCGTTCTTGGTGCAAGCTTCCTCTTTGGATTGAATTTCTTTATTGTCTCTCTTGGAGCTAGTCTCCTCCTTTATATCACCAAAAAATCACGCCTCTTTTCATTTAGGACCTTTAAAGAGTGCTACCATTTTATCTTGAACTGTTTAGGATTACCCACTCTGATTACGCTTATTTTGGGACTTTTTGGCCAAAATATGGCGACCCTTATCACTGTACAAAACATTCTTTTTGTTCTTTATCTGGTCACCATTTTTTACAAGACACACTTCCGTGATCCAGATTATCATAAATAGGAGATTTTTATGCCCGTTACGATTAAAGACGTGGCCAAGGCAGCAGGTGTCTCACCTTCAACTGTTACCCGCGTTATTCAAAACAAATCAACGATTAGTGATGAAACCAAAAAACGAGTTCGCAAGGCGATGAAGGAGCTCAACTACCACCCCAATCTCAATGCTCGTAGCTTGGTAAGTAGCTATACTCAAGTTATCGGCCTAGTGCTCCCTGACGACTCGGATGCCTTTTACCAAAATCCTTTCTTCCCATCTGTTCTACGAGGGATCGCCCAAGTGGCATCTGAGAACCACTATGCTATTCAGATTGCAACGGGGAAAGATGCAAAAGAGCGGCTCAAAGCTATTTCCCAGATGGTCTATGGTAAGCGTGTAGATGGTTTGATTTTCCTCTATGCCCAAGAAGAAGATCCTTTGGTTAAGCTAGTAGCAGATGAGCAATTTCCTTTCCTTATCTTAGGTAAATCTCTATCTCCCTTCATTCCGCTCGTCGATAATGACAATGTCCAGGCAGGTTTTGATGCAACAGAATATTTCATCAAAAAAGGATGCAAGCGAATTGCCTTCATCGGAGGAACCAAAAAACTTTTCGTAACACAAGATCGTCTAATGGGTTATGAGTTAGCTCTTAAACAATACCAACTTCCTATTGATCCAAATCTGACCTACTTTGCGACCGAATTTCTTGAAGATAATGGTTATCGCTTTAGTAAACTTCTCTTCGAGCATGATCCAAATATTGATGCTATTATTACTATTGATAGCCTTCTTGCTGCAGGGGTCTGTGATTACATCGCAAAACACCAACTGGATGTCCCTGTCCTCAGCTTTGACTCGGTCAACCCTAAACTGAACTTGGCAGCCTATGTGGATATCAATAGCTTAGAACTCGGGCGCGTTTCCTTTGAAACCATTCTCCAGATCATCAACGATGCTAAAAACAATAAACAGATTTGTTACCGCCAGTTGATTGGACACAAAATTATCGAAAAATAAAGACCAGCCCCAAGGCTGGTCTTTTGAGTATTATTAATTGTCTGTTTCTACGAATCGTCCGAGGATGTGGACATTTTCGGATACAGAGACAAAGGCTGTCGGATCGACCTGTTTCATGATGTGTTTAAAATCATTAAACTCTGCTCGTGTGATAACCGTAATCAAGACTGCTTTTCTCTCATGATTATAGGTTCCTTCTGCATCGTGGATCATGGTTGCTCCACGGTGCAATTTTTTATGGATTTTTGCGATTACCTTGTCAGGATTATTGGTCACAATCATGGCCTGCATACGTTTTTGCTTGGTAAAGACCGCATCTGTCACACGACTGGAGACAAAGATGGTAATCATAGAGTAGAGGGCGTATTTCCAACCAAAGGTCAAACCTGCTATCAGCATAATCGTCCCATTCACTAAGAAAGAAATACTACCGACATTTCTCCCTGTTTTCTTTCGAATGGTCAGACTAACGATATCTGTACCTCCGCTAGAAATATTGTTACGGAGCGCAAAACCAATCCCCAAGCCCATGACAACACCCCCAAAAAGGGCATTGATAATGGGATCCTCTGTCAAGGTCACAACTGGCACAAGCTGGATAAAGAGGGAACTCATGGATACTGTGATAAAGGTAAAGATTGTAAACTTATGCCCAATCTGATACCAAGCCAAAATCATCAACGGAAAATTGATAGCATAAAAGGTTAGCGATATCGGAATGTAAAAACCAAACCAGTGATTACTCAAGGCAGAGATAATCTGTGCCAGACCCGTCGCGCCACTGGAGTAAACGTGCCCTGGTTGAAAAAAGAAATTGACTGCTACTGCTGACAAAAAGCCATAAACCAGAGAAGCCGATACTTTCTCATCATATTTTTCCCGAGAGATACTTTGTAAAACTCGTAAGATTTTTATCTGATAAGCAAAGCGGCGCAGATAATAGCGCCACCGCTTAATTCGTTTTGCTTGTTTCATCTTCTTCTACTTGTAAGCTGAGTTCCTCTAGTTGTTTGAGAGCGACTGTTGATGGAGCTTGTGTCATTGGGTCGGTTGCCTTGTTGTTCTTAGGGAAGGCAATGACCTCACGGATATTTTCTTCTCCTGCTAAGAGCATCACAAAACGGTCAAGACCGATCGCCAAACCACCGTGTGGTGGGAAACCATAGTCCATGGCTTCAAGAAGGAAACCAAACTGGTCATTTGCTTCTTCAGCTGAGAAACCAAGAGCCTTGAACATGCGTTCTTGAAGATCTTTTTGATTGATACGAAGACTACCACCACCAAGCTCATAACCATTCAAGACGATATCGTAAGCAATGGCACGAACCTTAGCCAAATCACCTTCTAATTCGTGAGCTGTTTCTTCCTGTGGAAGGGTAAATGGATGGTGGGCGCTCATGTAGCGACCTTCTTCTTCAGACCATTCAAACATTGGCCAATCAACCACCCAAAGGAAATTGAATTTATCGTTATCAATCAAGTCAAGCTCTTTGGCAATACGTCCACGAAGGGCACCAAGGGTTGCATTGGCTACTTCAAGCGTATCCGCCACAAAGAGAACCAAGTCCTTATCTTCAAGACCAAGTACTGCAGTCAATTCTGCTTGAATGCCAGTCAAGAACTTTGCAACTGGTCCGTTTAATTCTCCATCAACCACCTTGACCCAAGCAAGACCTTTGGCACCATATTGTTTGGCTACTTCAGTCATCTTGTCAATGTCTTTACGTGAGTAGTTATCTGCTGCTCCTTTGACCACAATGGCTTTAACGGCAGGTGCTTCTGAAAAGACTTTGAAATCAACACCCTTGACAACTTCTGTCAAGTCCTGAAGCAACATGTCAAAACGGGTATCAGGTTTGTCAGAACCGTAAAGAGCCATCGCGTCATCATACTTCATACGAGGGAATGGAAGCGTCACGTCAATGCCTTTGGTTTCTTTCATCACGCGCGCAATCAAGCCTTCGGTGATATCTTGGATTTCTTGCTCCGTAAGGAAAGACGTTTCCAAGTCGACCTGGGTAAACTCAGGCTGGCGGTCACCACGCAAGTCCTCGTCACGGAAACATTTGACGATTTGGTAGTAACGGTCAAATCCAGCATTCATCAAGAGTTGCTTAGTGATTTGTGGACTTTGAGGAAGAGCGTAGAAATGCCCTTTATTGACACGAGATGGCACCAAATAGTCACGCGCCCCTTCTGGCGTTGATTTAGAAAGGAATGGCGTCTCCACATCGATAAACTCCAACTCATCCAAGTAATTACGGATAGAGTGAGTCACCTTAGCACGAAGCTTAAGGTTTTCTAGCATTTCTGGACGACGAAGGTCAAGGTAACGGTAACGCAAACGTGTATCGTCATTGGCCTCAATCCCATCTTTAATCTCAAAAGGTGTTGTTTTAGCTGTATTCAGCACTGCCAGAGCTGTCACATTCAACTCAACTGCACCCGTTGGCAACTTATCATTGGCTTGCTCACGTGCAGCAACTTGTCCAGTGACCTCAATGACAAATTCGCTACGAAGGCTTTCAGCTGTTGCCATAACCTCTGCAGATACTTTTTCAGGGTTGATAACCAACTGCATGATTCCTTCACGGTCACGAAGGTCGATAAAGATTAAACCACCAAGGTCACGACGACGGCCAACCCATCCTTTCAAGGTCATTTCTTGTCCGATGTGTTCCTCACGAACACGACCAGCATACATACTACGTTTCATGTTTTCTCTCCTCTTTTATTCTGTTACTATTTTACCATAAAAGCGCAGGCTCTTCATGAAAATCAGCAGAAAAGTTTGATTGTCTTTAGAAATCAAAACGAACAGACAAAAAATCCGATGAAAACGTCATCGGATTCTCTGCTTATGATTCTTAACCTTTTTTACGCTTTTCAGCAATCTCAGCTGCCTTTTTAGGTAGAACAATCTCCGTCGCATAAGCCGAAGCAAAACGCAAGACACCTGCAATAGGCGCAAAGACAACTGCTAGATAGTTGTAAAAGAAATCGCCTTTAAAGGCATAGGCAAGTGCCCCGATGATAAAGAAGAGAACGACCGCCTGTATCACTGCTAATAAAATTACTCGTTTCATGTGACCTCCTGACTCTATTATAGCATGAGTATCATCAAAAAGCCGATTAAATTATTCAAAGCGTGGAGAGAAATACTATAAAGAAGACCTTTTCGGCTTACATAAGCCAGACCCAAACTTAATCCCAGACTAGCATAAACTAAAAACTGTTGCAAAGTCCCTGGAAAATGAATCAAGGCAAAAAGCACACTTGATACGAGGAGAAACAGAGCTGTCTGTTTGCTGTTGTTCTGCTTAGGAAAGAGATAGCGCGCCAGCATCCCTCTAAAGATGAGTTCTTCCGTCAGAGGAGCAAAGACTACCACCATAAAGAAACCAAATACAGGCTGAGCAACTGTCAATTGTGATACGATTTGTTGATTGACTGACGGATCTTCTGGCAAAAAGAACTGGGCTGTAATCGCCACTAGCAAAACCAGAGTAGGCAACCAGATATAACGATTAAAAGCTGTCGTCTGGATGCTAACCTTTTCTGTCTGATACCATCTGTAAACTCCATAAACATAGGCCCCTGATAGGACGACATAAAGTGGTAAGACTCCAAAGATTGAAGCCCCTAGTCCAAGAGCTGACAGCGCCGTACTCTGAACCAGACCATAGCCAAAGAAAAAGGATAGAACAGCTAGAAGAAACCAGCCAAGATTTTTAAGTAATTTCATAAAAGACTCCTATTTGAAATAACGTTTTACCATAGGTAATTGCATCACATTGATATAAATATGGATCGCTCCTACAAGCAAGAAGGCTAGTAACTGAATCTCTCCTGTCAGTAAGGAAAAGAGAACGATTAGAAAATAGAGAGCTGGCAAGACATACTGGTTTAATTGGAATAAAATTCGAAAACTTTGTTCCAAATTAGCCTTGCGCTCCCCTTCATCGTAGGAGTTTATATAGTCCAAGACATCTTTTGGTGTAGAGAAGAATTCCAAATCAAACTGACGAACGATCGCAATGGTCTTATAGAGATATTTTTGAGCACTGAAAATCATCACTAATGCCAAAAAAGAAAGAGATAAGGTTATATAGCTGATATTTAGTACAATTACTTCACTACCTGAGATGAAAAGAGCCAAAAAAATCGCTACGCCTGCACTATTAAAAGCAATAGTTCCAAACTCGAGATTACGATACATTTGTACATAATAGGTTTCATTCAGATCATCATCCATTTCCTCTTGATACAAGGAGTGAAATTTTCTGCTTTTCTTTAAGAAATCGAAAGTCAAAAACATACTAATGAAACCTAACAGTAAACAAATAGATGATATCCATGGAGTCACGGTTTTGACATCTAAAATGGTTCCGTAGTTTTCGGTATAGGCCTTAAACATCTCTGCAAACATGCCCAAGAAGCCTCCCAAGATAACAGCCATTAAAAATAACAATCCACGTTTCTTTTTCATATTCATACTCTTTCTAAACTAAACCAATCCAACTAACCACTGACCAAACACTTTACCTGATTCATAAATAGCTGTCAAGCCCTCTGTTCCAAGTGATACTAAAATCAAACAAACAGCAAACAAGAAAATAGCTTGGTTTCTAGCTTTTTTTGCTCCATCTCCCAAGGGTTCATTGCCAAGCCAACCTGCTAGATAGGCATAGAGAGTTACTGTTATAATCCCAATCTCTGTCGAAGAGAGAAACAGCAAGACTGTCACCAAACGAACGATATTGGCTTGAATGTTAAAATAATTTCCTAAACCTGCACAAACACCTGCAAGTTCTTTGTGCTCAGTATCGACTTGAAAACCTGCTAAAAACTTTTTCATATTCATTCTCCTTTTTCACTTGCTAGATTTTTGGATTTCTTTTCAATCCAGTCAACTACTGGGATGAGAGCAAAGTAGGTCCAAACAAATTGGTCGCTTTGATATGGATTAAACCAGCCTAGGTCCATCCCAATCAGTAGAAATACGCTGACTAATAGAGCTATGGCAACTACATAATAGATTACTTTATACTTGTTCATCATTTTTCTCCTTTTTCTTCAACCGATTGAAAATGGACAAGAGGACTAAATTAATCCAAAACAAATACTTACTTTCAACAAAATAGAACCAACCCAGTAATGTTCCAATCATAGCAAAAGCATTCACAATAAAGGCAAAAACACTCATATAATAAATCACTTTATACTTGTTCATCACTCGTCCTCCTCTATCCGAAATACCGACTCGACTGGTTCATTGAATATCTGCGAAATCTTCAGGGCGATCACAATGGACGGGGTGTATTCGTCCCGTTCTAGTAGGCTAATGGTCTGTCTGGACACGCCAGCTAGTTTGGCCAGCTCTGTTTGATTGAGACCATCGCGAGCCCGAAGCTCTTTTAAACGATTTTTAAGCATTCCTTTCTCCTTCACTCTTAACTTGCTTACATTGTAACACATCTTTTTCTTTTTGACAACTATATTTGTCAAAAAGTTTATGATTTTTGTCATTTTGCAAAAGAAAACGGTCAGGAGTAAGGTCCTGACCAGTTTTTCTACTATTAAAAGCCTAATTTTTCAAAGATGTCTGAGAAGTTTTGGCTGATGGTCTCAAGGGATACTTGAACTTCTTCTCGTGTTTGGTTGTTCTTAACCGTCACTTGTCTGCTTTCGACTTCGCTCTCTCCTAGCGTGATGAGGGTCTTAGCCGCAAAGACATCGGCTGACTTGAACTGAGCTTTGAGCTTTCGGTTGAGGTAGTCACGTTCTGCTTTGAATCCTTGTTGGCGAAGGGCTTGTACCAATTCCAAGGCCTTGACATTTGCTTCTTCACCCAAGACTGCGATATAGACATCTAGGGCATTTTCGATAGGGAGGGTTACACCTTGCTTTTCAAGGATGAGAAGCAGGCGCTCTACACCAAGTCCAAAACCAAATCCAGCAGTTTCAGGACCACCAAAGTAGGCAACCAAGCCATCGTAGCGACCTCCTGCACAGACGGTCAATTCATTGCCCTCGATTTCAGTGATGAATTCAAAAATCGTGTGGTTGTAGTAGTCCAGACCACGCACCATATTGGTATCGATGATATAGTCTACACCCAGATTTTCCAACATCTGACGCACAGCATCAAAGTGAGTTTGGCTTTCTTCATCAAGGAAGTCCAAGATAGACGGCGCATTCTCTACTGCCACCTTGTCATCTTTTTCCTTAGAGTCCAAGACACGGAGAGGATTTTCCTCCAAACGACGTTGGCTATCCTTCGACAGGGTCTCCTTGAGTGGTGTCAAATAGTCGATCAAGGCCTGACGATAAGCCGCACGGCTCTCAGGATTTCCGAGAGTGTTGAGGTGTAATTTGACACCTTGGATGCCGATTTCTTTCAAGAAATGAGCTGCCATAGCGATGGTTTCCACATCGGTAGCTGGATTGCTAGAGCCAAAACACTCAACACCAATCTGGTGAAATTGGCGTAAACGCCCTGCCTGTGGACGCTCATAACGGAACATAGGGCCCATGTAATAGAACTTACTTGGCTTTTGCACTTCTGGTGCGAAGAGTTTATTTTCCACATAGGAACGGACAACGGGCGCAGTTCCTTCTGGACGGAGGGTGATATGGCGGTCACCCTTGTCATAGAAGTCGTACATTTCCTTGGTTACGATATCAGTCGTGTCCCCGACAGAACGACTGATGACCTCGTAGTGTTCAAAAATAGGCGTGCGCACTTCCGCATAGTTATAGCGCTTGAAAATTTCACGAGCAAAGCCCTCAACGTACTGCCACTTGGCAGACTCAGCAGGTAAAATATCCTGCGTTCCTTTTGGTTTTTGTAATTTCATTGGGAATCCTCTTTAAACTTAATAGTCTTATTTTACCATAAATAGAGGGATTAAAACAGTATGAATAAAATTAGGATTCAAATATCATTTTTGAGATTAATAACTGTCAAAAGAATAGCCAGCAAGGAAAGACCAACAAATAGCATCCAAGTCAACTGTATATTCCATACAGCTATAAGTGAAAAACAAGCTGTTCCCACAGGTATGGATAAGGTAAACAATAAACCTAAAAAATTACTGGTACGAGCTAGAACATCTGGAGCTAGATTTTTCATGAGCATGGCACTAATCTTTGGTTGAACTTTACCAGACACATACAGAGTTAAAAATAGAAATAGCAAACCAAGCACGACTTGATTGAATACATTAGCTAGACCAATTAGACTGAGTCCTACGGTCGCCCACATCATCAATCTAGGCAAAGACTGCTTCCCAAAATAATCATTGCCCGTAAGGCTACTGATGATGATTGCTACTAAAACACAGAATTGATTGATAAATAGTGCCTCTGTGTAAGAAAAATTCAAGAGAGAATGGCTCAAAAAGAAGATGTTATAGATGCTTCCTAAAGCCCCACCCAAGGCATTAATAAGCAAGACAGCAAAGATCATGAAACCAAAGTTTTTCTGTCCACCTTTAAGAAAAACGAGACGTAAATTTCGGTAAATTGTTAGGAACTGGTCTTTGATAGAAAGCTTCTCATTTTTTAGTTTTTTACCATCAGCAGATGACATTGACAGACTCAATTTGCTTTTTCCTAAAAAGAGAATAAAGGCTGATACTAGGAAAAAGCAGGCATTGATTCCCGCAACAAGGGAAAAATTGTTGACCGATAGACCTAAGAGCCAAACTCCAAAAGCTTGACCACCAATAGCTGAAATATATGTGATAAACTGGGAAAAAGAATAAGCTTCCATCAGATCCTCTTCAGCTACTTTTTCCTTAACGAGAGGCATTCGCAAACCACCAGCAAAATCACTGATCAAATCACTGATGACATTGATCAAACACAGGCTAGAAAAGGCAAAGAGACTAGCTTGCTGAACAACTAGGGCTGCCAGAAAAAATAAAACCGCCTGAAACAAACCGCTATAGACCATCCATTTGACCTTGTCCCTTGTGTAATCTGCCCGAATCCCTACAAAAACTGTAAAGAGAGTCGGAAGAATCATGACAATATTCGCCATAGCAACAGCAAAAGAGGCTTGTGGCAAGGTCGATGCATAAACGATAAATACCAGGTTAAAAATCGAAGCACCAAAGGCATTGAAGAAGCGCGACAAAGTCAAGAGTCGATAAGCTTGATTTCTAAACAATAGTTTCATAGGTGATCTCCCTTCTTGTTATAATCCCTATATGAAGTATGACTATAGTATAGCACTTAGAAATTGAAAGGGAAAACTTTTGAATATATGCAACACACAAAATGAGCAAAGAAACGATAGAACTTTTGTAACGACCTGAGAGTAGTCAAAAGTTCTATCGCTTAAATTTTCAAATTATTTTCTTAGTTTGCAGATATTCAACAATCGGTTGTATTTCTGTAGTATTCAGCAGATTTGTTACAACCAAGCATCTCAAAAATATGGACAGCATCTTCCATCTTTTTCTGACCTTCCTTGACTCTACCCTGCTTGCTATCAAGAAGACCTTCAGCCCACAAATAGACAATTCGGAAATAGGTCTCATTTTCCTTGTAGAAATGCTCTTTGATGACACGTTTAAAATAAGAGGCATTGGTAAATTCTTCACACTCAATGCTGGCTAAAAAACCATTCAATAGCATAGTATGAAAAAGGTTTCGATTACTAGACATTTCCATTAGAAAATCGGATTTGCGGACCATTTCTCGTACATATCTAGTAAAAAGAGAAACAGACAAGAACGGAGAACTGACTGAGAACAAATTGAGTTCATAGATTCCCCAAATCTCAGTAGAAAACAAGTAGTCATGAAGGACTTTCCCTTCCTCTGCCGTTAACTCAACCGTTTCATCCATACTCTTCATATAAGACTTGATAATGATGGCATTTAGAATATGTTTCTGTTTGTTTTGAGAATGGGCATGCTTTTGATACTCCTTGCGATATAAGTCCTCAAGAGGTGCTATATTCTTTAAATCCAAAACATCTGTGATTTCTTTTCTCAACTCCGAATCTGTATCATACTGAAAACCTCTCGCCAGAAAGAGGATTTCCTCTACACTAGCAGATATATTTTCTAGGGCAAATAGAAACTTTTCCACCGAAAGCTCACTCTGACCTGTTTCAAATCGGGACAACATGGACGGCGAAAATTGTCCCCCAGTTGCTTGTCTCAGCGAGATATTTCTTGACTCTCGTAATTGTCTAAAGACTTTTCCAATCTGCTCCATAGACTTCCCCTTGATTCCATATTTTCTTCATTTTATCATATTTTTCAGAAAATTCATCAAAAACTTGCCAAATTGTCAGAATTATGAGAAAATAGAGGATATTTATCAGGTGGAGGGACTGTTATGAGAGACGATATCAAAATCAATGACCGCGCTTTGGCTTTACAAGACCAAATTATCGAAAAACTAGAGAAGGTTTTTGATACAGATGTGGAATTGGATGTGTACAATCTGGGCTTAATTTATGAAATCAATCTGGATGAAACAGGTCTCTGTAAGATTGTCATGACCTTCACCGATACTGCCTGTGATTGCGCCGAAAGCCTGCCTATCGAAATCGTCGCAGGTCTGAAACAAATCGAGGGTATCGAAGATGTCAAGGTTGAAGTTACCTGGTCGCCTGCTTGGAAGATCACACGAATCAGTCGCTACGGCCGTATTGCCCTTGGACTGCCACCTCGTTAATACTCTTCAAAAATCTCTTCAAACCACGTCAGCTTTATCTCCAACCCCAAAGCTGTGCTTTGAGCAACCTGCGCCTAGCTTTCTAGTTTGCTCTTTGATTTTTATTGAGTATAAGCAGGCAAATCACTTTTGAAGATGAAAAGAAGCAAGCCGAAAATGGCTTGCTTTTTAAGTTTATTTTTTACCTGACTTGTCCATATTCCAGAAGTCTGTCACGGCTCCGCGTGAAGCAGATGATACGATATGGGCATATTTACCGAGAACACCACGGCTGTAAAGAGGTGGCAATGTTGTTTCTGCCTTGCGTTTTTCAAGTTCTTCTTCTGATACGGCCATGGAAATTTCTTTGGTATCTTGGTCAACCGTAACGATATCACCTGTACGGAGGTAAGCAATCGGTCCACCATCCTGAGCTTCAGGAGCGATATGTCCGACAACCAGACCATAAGTACCACCAGAGAAGCGTCCATCCGTCAAGAGGGCAACCTTGTCTCCTTGACCTTTACCAACGATCATGGATGAAAGGGATAGCATCTCAGGCATACCAGGACCACCCTTAGGCCCAACGAAACGGACAACAACTACATCGCCATCAACGATTTCATCTGTCAGAACAGCCTGGATAGCATCTTCTTCTGAGTCAAAGACCTTAGCTGGTCCAACGTGGCGACGCACTTTCACACCTGATACTTTAGCAACCGCACCATCAGGGGCAAGGTTCCCATTCAAGATGATAAGCGGACCGTCTGCACGTTTTGGATTTTCAAGTGGCATAATGACTTTTTGGCCTGGTGTAAGGTCTGCAAAGTCAGCCAAGTTTTCAGCGACTGTCTTACCAGTACATGTGATGCGGTCGCCATGAAGGAAACCATTTGCCAAGAGGTATTTCATAACCGCAGGGACACCACCGACTTCGTAGAGGTCTTGAAAGACATACTGACCAGATGGTTTCAAGTCAGCCAAGTGAGGCACGCGCTCTTGGATCGTATTGAAGTCCTCAAGTGACAAGTCAACATTAGCCGCATGGGCAATGGCAAGCAAGTGAAGAGTGGCATTTGTAGAACCACCGAGAGCCATAGTTACAGTGATGGCATCTTCAAAAGCTTCACGAGTCAAGATATCTGATGGTTTGAGACCAAGCTCCAGCATCTTGACAACAGCACGTCCTGCTGCTTCGATATCTTCTTTCTTGTCAGCTGATTCAGCTGGATGAGATGAAGATCCTGGCAAACTCATACCGAGAACTTCGATAGCAGTTGCCATGGTATTAGCTGTATACATACCACCACAGCCACCAGGGCCAGGGCAGGCATTACATTCGAGACGTTTCACGTCCTCAGCTGTCATGTCACCATGGTTCCATTTTCCGATACCCTCAAAGACAGAAACCAAGTCAATGTCTTTGCCATCAAGATTTCCCGGTGCAATAGTACCACCATAGGCGAAAATAGCTGGAATATCCATATTGGCAATGGCAATCATAGAACCAGGCATGTTCTTGTCACAGCCACCGATAGCGACAAAGGCATCCACGTTGTGACCACCCATCGCAGCCTCAATAGAGTCCGCGATGATGTCACGAGATGTTAGAGAGAAACGCATACCAGGCGTTCCCATGGCGATCCCGTCTGCTACGGTAATGGTTCCAAACTGAACAGGCCAAGCGCCCGCAGATTTGACACCTTCTTTAGCCAATTTCCCAAAATCATGCAAGTGAATGTTACATGGTGTATTTTCCGCCCAAGTTGAAATCACTCCCACAATCGGTGTTTCAAAGTCCTTATCTGTCATTCCAGTGGCACGAAGCATGGCACGGTTTGGTGATTTCACCATACTGTCATAAACGCTACTGCGGTGACGTGTATCTAATTCTGTCATTTGTTCCCTCCCATTTCAGTTTTTACCATTATAGCACAATTTCCGCATGAAGAACAGAATAAAATTCTTGAATTTTCAGAAAATTTCGATTACTAGCTTCTAATTTTTTTATCTTTTTTTGTCAAGTAACTTTACTTTACAAAAAAAATGTGTTATCCTAGTATGGTTGATGAAAATCACTAGATTGAATCGAATTTAAATACCTAAAGGAGAAAAGAAAATGGCAGTACCTGCACGTCGCACCTCAAAAGCGAAGAAAAACAAACGTCGTACACACTACAAAGTAACAGCTCCATCTGTAAACTTTGACGAAACTACTGGAGATTACTCACGTTCTCACCGCGTATCACTTAAAGGATACTACAAAGGACGTAAAATCGCTAAAGCTGCATCAGCTGAATAATAGAAGGGAGATACCATGCGCGTAAATATCACACTTGAACACAAAGAATCTGGTGAACGCTTGTACCTTACTTCTAAAAACAAACGTAACACTCCAGACCGTCTTCAATTGAAGAAATACTCACCAAAACTTCGCAAGCACGTAGTGTTTACAGAAGTGAAATAAGGTTTCATTACATTTCAGTACATACTGAAAAACATTGATTTCATGCGATTTTTAAAATATTGAATTTCATTACAAATCATTTGAAATCAGTTCTATGGCAACCTTTTTGGCAACCTTTTTTGAAATAAAAAAGAAAGTCAACAATCGAAGAATGTAAAGTCCTAAGAATTTTCTAGGACTTTTTTCATTCCTAAAAATTGTTGGAATAGCGCAGTCTTTTCAATAAATTTTAGGAATCCAAAAAAATCTTCCTACAATAAGTAAGAAGATTTTTTATTTTTACTTTCTTAAGTTCTTTTTGGTATACCCTAATCCTAAACCTGCTAGTAACCCCAAGCCTAATAATCCTAGCATCGATCCCTTAGTTCCTGTATTTGGAAGTTGTTTCTTAGGTTCTGCTTTTGCATTTGTAGCTTTTGCAGGAGCTTGATATGTTTTATCGTCTTTAGTTCCTACTGTCGCAACTACAGGCTTGTTTTGAGCCTTCGCATCTACGATGTCAACAACTTTACCGTCAGCGTTAGTGACTTCCTTAGGTTGACCGCCTGCTTTACGGATTGCATCTGCTTTGTCTTTTAAAGCTTGCAAGCGTTGTTGTTCAGCAAGGTATGCGTCATGTTCAGCTTTGAGTTGCTTAAAGTTTTCATAACCACGAGCCTTAACTTCAGCGATACCCCCAAGACGAGCCAACTCTTCCTTAGCAGTTTCCAACTCAGCACGAAGTACACCAAGCTTAGATTTGGCATCAGTAAGCTCTTTGTCCAAAGCCTTAAGGACTTCATCACGCTTAGTAAGAGCAAGTTCAAGAACTGTATAAGTGTCAGTAGCTTCTTTAGATGCTTCACGTTTGCGAGCGAGGTCTTGACCTGCTGACTTACGAGCCAAGACTGCTACATCATGAGCCTTAGTAAGAACTTCCAACTCACCTTTGGCAGTTTCAAGAGCCTTGTCTGCTGTTGCTTTTTCAGTCTTAGCTGTTGCAAGAGCTGACTTAGCAGCTGCAAGAGATTTAGCCTTTTCAATAGCGTTTGTTTTAGCTAGTTCAAGAACTTCTTCAGCAGTTTTTAGGGCTTTCTTATCTTCAGCCAACTGAGTTTTGGCGTCTTCAAGAGCCTTTTCAAGAGCTGGAACGTCAATCTTGTTCAATTGGATATCGGACAAGTGTTTGCGAGTAAAGTAAAGGTCATCGTCAGCTTTACCATATCTAGTCTTAGCAAGATATACCCCTCTTTCGGCTTCTTTGAGGGCTGAGTATGCACCGATGTAAGACTTCTCAGCCAAGTCTACTTTTTCCTGCAATTTTGTAAGCTGTTCTTGTTGACTTGGTGCAGTAACTACTTTTGTCTTATCAAATTTTGAATTGTTTGAAAGTAAGTTATCTGAAATCTTGATGTAGTGGATTACAGAGGTAAAACGCTTGTTAGAACGGAAACCAAGACCAGTGTACTGCATGTACCCAACATTAGGGTTTGCTGGAAGTACCCCACTAAGGGAGTTTGCGTGCCCCCATTTAGCATGAGAGTCGTCAAACAACATAGACAATATATCGTCATAGATACGACGTTTAAGGTCTGCAACAGTAGTTGTTTCGTCGTCACTGAAACCTGCAAGCTCACCCAAAAGTAAACCGTTATCTTTTTCTCCTACCTTGCTAAGGGCATCAAAGTCGTGACCATACTCTTCTTTAGAGGTACGAGCAACTTCGTTAGCAATACGAATTGCATCTTCTGTAACTTTAACAGGGTCTGTACCGAATTGTTTACGGAGTTGGTTGATAAGGTCTGCTGCGAACAAAGAAAGCTCTTTACGAGTTTCGTAATCAAGATTGTTGATATCTACCTTTGTGTTAAGGTCTTTCTTAGACGCTTGAGGGTAGTTCAAGTCGTAACGATAAACTTCCCCACCATCGAAAGTAATTTTACCAAATTTTTCGTACTCTTTGAAAGCGAGCGCTTTTAGTTGGTCGGAAAGCTCCTTGCTTGGGTTAGAAATGTACTGTTTAAGGAGATTTACATACTCCTGACTTACGTTGACGGTATATTTACCACCTTGGTCAGACAACTCTTCTTTAGCACGGTCAATATCGGATTTGGCTGCTTTAACTGCTTCTTCTTTTTGAGATTGGTTAGCCTTAGCATCGTTAAGGTCTGTAATAGCCTGTTTAAGCACTTTTTCCGCAGAAGATATCTTGTCTTGGGTGTCTTTAATAGCCTGTTCTTTGTCTGCAACAGCCTTTTTACCGTCGTCAAGTTTTTTCTGAGCCTCATCTACCTTACGTTCAGAAACCCTAACTTGGACAGTAGAGGTGTAAGCATTCTTTTCGAGTGCACGAATATCGGTAGTAGATGAAAGAGAATCTACTTTATTTTGAGCTTCAGCTACCTTGTTAGATGCATCTGTAGCAGTCTTTTCAGCATTAGATACTACCTTAGTTTGGTCAGCAACCTTTTCAGCAGTCGCAGATACAGATTTATCAGCATCAGCTACAGACTTTTCAGCAGTCGCAAGCTCATTAGCTCTCTTTTCAGCGTCAGCCTTAGCCTCAGCAACATTTTCAGGTGTGACAGTCTTAGCTTCTTCTACCTTTTTAGTAGTGCCAGCGATAGTCTTTTCAACATTAGCAATGTTTGCTTCAGTAGTTGAAACAACTTCTTTTTGCTTAGCTACATCCTGATTAGCCTTATCTGATTCAGCCCTAGCCTTATCAACGTCTTGTTGACTCGGAACTTTAGGGAC
This sequence comes from Streptococcus oralis subsp. oralis, assembly GCF_002096495.1. Classification (GTDB taxonomy): domain Bacteria; phylum Bacillota; class Bacilli; order Lactobacillales; family Streptococcaceae; genus Streptococcus; species Streptococcus oralis_CU. Next base: position 54,733 of record NZ_NCUO01000008.1, read on the forward strand.
TACCTCGTCCTTAGCAACTACCCTAGTTGCAGGCTCATTAACCGCTACCTCAGTTTCGCTAGCTGATACCCCATTAGCTACCCCTAGAGCCGAGATTGCAAGCGTTGAAATAACTGCACCTGTGCGCAATTTCTTGATGGTGCCATGACCTTGAGTGTTTGATTCCATCGTATAAACTCCTTTATGTCTTAAAAGACTGTTTTATGAATAATATTATACCACATTTTACAGTCTTTAAAATACTATTTTTGTTATAATTTCAGTCTTTTGATAACGATTTATTCAATGAGATAAACTTGTATGATAGTTATGAGGTACTATCATGACTGAAAAAATAAATTTAAGAGAATTTGTTGCAAAACAAATCAGACTTCTAAGACTGAAAAGCGGGATGACACAAGAATATCTAGCAGAAAAGGCTGATCTGGGATTCAACTATATCTATAGATTAGAGAATAAACAGTTAAACGTTAAGCTTGAGACCATTGAAAAAATCATACAAGCACTTGAAGTTGATATAAATACTTTTTTTAATATTGAAAATCAACATCAAAGCAGAGAATTTTCACAACTCATTGAAGATATTAGAAACCTACCAACAGAAAAAAGAGAACCTACTATAAAAGCTCTCCGAGATATATTAAAACAAATAAATTAAGCCAAGTATTTTTGAACTTGGCTTTTTTAAATTTGCTAATTTAGTTTTTAGTTTCTCTCTTTATACCATGCCCTGTTTTAGTCTGACTATAAATAAATTCAGATATATCTTCACCATTCAATGCTTTCTTAGCGTTATTGAATAACCAATCTAGTAAAACCAATTTATCATAAGTTTTTCCAAATTTAATGTTAAATTCATTCATACCAGCTAGTTCATCAGTTGCTTTTTCAATGCAATCCAATAAACCTAACTCTTCTAGATGTTCAACTAACATAAATGAAGCAAGACGATTATCTAACCGAGACAATATTTCAATATTTTTTTCAGACTCAAATATCTTTTCAACAAGAGGAAGATATTCAATAGCTTTCGACAAAGTATCTAATTTGCTAATAATTTCAAATAGATTATCTTGTTCAGAGATACTCTTATAAAAGTGATCAATCCATACAATTAGAGCGTAGTCATTAATTTTAGTTTTCTTATTTGGGAACTCTACACTTTTTAAGTTTGATATTATGGAGTTTTTTAATGATTCCACTCGTTTATCATCTGATAATACAGCTTTTGCCATATTTTTTAAATCAAGTTTTTCTAATTTATTAGTGATTATATTAGATACTTCTGTAATATAATCTTCATTTTCCTTCTCTATTTCATCCACAATAGTCTCTGCAAATCTTTCTAATGCAGTAGATTTTTTGTTTATATTATCTTTGTCAAAGGAAGGAAAAATAGCTAAATAATTATTTTTAGAAACTACCTTACCAGACAACAAATTTTCTGCTGTCTGGTCGCTCATGTGAAACTTTTCTGCTAGATAAGCAATTTTAGCTTCATAATCTCCACTAATCCCTTGTTCTTCTTTAAACCCTTTAAATTCTTCCATTTTGTGCATCAAATTAACTGTAACTGCAACAAGCATGCGTTCTTCTTTTTTTTCTTCCATAGCAAACATCCTTTACACAAAAAAGTTTATGTATCATTTTAGCATTAATACATTTTAAACGTCAAGATATTAACGGGTTTTTATAAAAGTTTAGGGTAAAACGTTTTCAATAACAATCTTACAAAAATTTATTTTTTTTTTGAACCAAATAATCTCGGTAGATAATAAATTATATTCCACTGAAAGTGCTATGTAGCAAGCTTTAAACAATAGTGAGAACAGAAAAAAATCTTAAAAAAAAACCAAGAAAAATTATTACTTACATTTTAAGCGAATTTAGGTAAAGTCTTGTCAGTTTTTATGGAATAATTAAGATGTGAGGTAGCTATCACACAATACATATCTTCAATATATTCAAAAGACCGTAAATATATTGATGCTCTTAATAAAACGGCTAGAAAGGATAACTCATGGAAGCTACACAAACAACAATACAAGGTCGCTTAATTGGTGCATCGGAAGTAAAAGACTTTACATCTGGTCTCAGCACTGGTCAAACAAATTTGACTATCGGTGTACGAACTTCAGACGGTCGATTTAGTCAAACAAATATCAAGGCTGATATAGTTAATGTCTCTGACTTTACGACTTTATTTGATGAAAAAGTAGAAATTATTCTCGAAAATGTTTCTATCAACGCCTACACTAATGGGAACCGTGCTGCGCTCTCAGTAAAAGCTAAGTCTGCTTTTATTGAATTGGTTTAATGGGTAATGGGGAGTATCTCCCCTTATCCTTAGAAAGGAATCATTATATGTCGTTTATATCTTGGTTGATTATCTTATTTGCTGGATTTCTTTATTTAGCTCTTAGGGTAAGTGAAATTAGAAAAAAGCAGAAACAGGATCAGACGCTTCAGTTAAACCTTCCAACAATCACAGCAGATATTGAACAGGTAATTGAAGAAAGCGCCACTGTTTCAGGTCAAAAACTTCTTTTTGATAGTCGCTACATTCGATTCTTGCAAAGTAACGATGACAATAGCTCTCACCTTGTTAGTTTTCCAATTATGTTATCAAAGAAACCTGATATCAATGAAGAAAGCTATGTTCAACAAGTCTTTTTAATACAGTTTAACAAATACCTAGCTGAATCTACAACCTATGAAAGCTGGTCAGACAAAGGGCAGTGGCTTTCTGTTACGCCTCAATTTGGAAAACTGTTACGGTATAATAATCAGTATTATCTAAATTTGGGAATTCAGTTTTCTTACACTTCTAAATAGGAGTATTAACAGATGAAATGCTTTCTTGATAAAAATCTATTTGAGTACAGAAATCATTTTTTCTGGGATATACCAGTTGAGCGTGTACCTCACGCTCTTTTGGTAGGCTCCTCAGGCTCAGGTAAGACCTATGCAACAAAGGTCTTTTTAGCAAGGTTTGCTTGTACCTACCCAGAAGCAACGGTCCTTATTGGTGATTACAAAGCTGATACAGACTTTGCCTTTCTAAATGGCTGTAAAGGATTTAAGCGATTTGATGAGGTTTCAGAATTACTTACTCTAGGATTAAAAATCCTTGAAAATCGCCAAAAAGGAATCGATAGTTCCAGAGAATTTGTAGTGGTTTGCTTCGATGAGTTCAATGCGTGGCAAAATAGCCTAGACAAAAAGGAGCGTGAACAAGCTATTAAAGACTATACTCGCCTTATTCAACTAGGACGGTCCTTTTCAATTTTTGTCATTATTTCCCAGCAAGATGCCCATAAAGCAAGCTTGGGGTTATCACGTGATTCTATAGGTACAGTAATTGCACTAGGCAAATTATCTAAAGAAACGGTCTCAATGCTCTTTTCTGATGAAAAAAATGACATTGTGCGAAACAATCCAAGAGGTGTCGGCTACATGAAGATAGATGGGCAAGATAGTCGTCATATACTTGTACCAAGTCACAATATGCCTCCTTTAGAAAAACTGATTCGGGAGGCTGTTCAACGATCAGACTGCTATTTTCTTGATGAAGAGGCTGTTGACCCTGATTCACTTTAGAGAATCAGATGGTCTTACAGCCTCGCCAGCTTTAGCTGGCTATTATACGGGGGACATGTAAAGACCCCCGTTCCATTTGACCTTGTTCTAAAGCTATGTAAATTCCACTTTAGGGTAAAATGCTCAATTCCCTTAAAATGCTGTTATATCAACGTTATTCTATAACTTTTTATTTAGGGTGATTACTTCCTGAAACTGTGAGAGAATAAAAGCGTAGAAATTTCGCTACATTACAATAAATAGTTAACTAAAGCAATATTTTCCGCCCAGTTAACTTTCACTCTTTAGGCGGATAGAAAGAAAATAAAATGATTTGTAAAAATGAAATTGAAAAGTATCTTCAAAAAGATAACGACCATAACCCAGTCATTATGACCAGTGTCGATGAAGCTACATTTGTCATCCAACCGACAGAAGATACTGTAGGAGAATATCCTGATAATTGGCATCAAATTGCTTTATCGCTGTCTGAAACAGTAGCAGAAAAGCTATCCCTCCCAGTTCTCTTTGGAAATTATATTCCACTAAAAACACCACCAGCAGGTTATACAGAAGGATTTACCTTTCAGAATCTCCCCTATTACTTTGCGATTGCTTGGCATCAGACTAACTTCACTATGGGAATTATCCTAAAAATTTCTGCATCAGCTTTGTCTCACTATAAAGCCTCCTATCAAGACTATTACAGTGAAGCAATTGACGTTCACAATATAGCACAACTGCTGTACGCTGACTATTATGATTTGCGCCTTTCTCGTATTGACCTTGCTGTTGATTACTTTAATTATCCAATGGCTGTCAATGACCTTTACCAAGGATTAAAAATCAAAAAATATATTATCACCAATCATAAAGGACGTAAAAATGTTTCTAAGATTAGCGCTCAAGAAGTGAATGGTCAAGCTCAAACTATGTATATTGGTAGCAGGAAAAAGAATGTAAGTGCTCTATTGCGTATCTATAACAAGTATCAGGAACAATTAGACAATCAAGGTCGCTATATGCACTTAACTAAGTATTGCAATTCTTGGGTACGCATGGAGGCTTCCTACAAAGGTACTTATAGCAATCAAATTCTAACCTTATTGCTTGCTATTGATAGCTCTCAAGATTTGAGCAAGCTCATTGTCAACAAAATGATTGATAAATATTGTTTCCATGATGCAGAGACTGGTCAACTGTTGCCATTCACTAGTGATTTACTTAAAGGTTTTGGTATCTTCCCAGAGCTTGAATCCTTAAACTCTCGAAATAATGATTTATTAGCAACCATTTCTTATTTGTTAAAAGGTAGCGGATTTTATCCACTTCTAAAGAAAATTGAGGAAATTTGGGGTACGCAAGCCCGTAATCACTTCATCATCAGGTTAGTTCAAGAATACGAATTCAACTACATCCCAAATCCAGATGTTGGGATATGGTTAAACAAATTCGGTGGTGAACTGTCAAAACTAAATTTTAAAGATTTTATGGAAGATGCCTTTCAAATCTTTTACCAAAAAAACAACATCACTCCTAAAGATTCCGCCAAGAAGCCTAAAAGTGATGTTGCGGATTAGCAAGAGATAAGCAGTAGCTTACCCCTACTGCTATTATCTCATATTTCAATTATATTTACCAAAGAAAGAGAGAATAGTATGTCTAGCAATAATTTTGATTTAAAGCAAATCGAACTCATGCTTCACACTATCATTGAAATGCTAAAGAATTTGAACAGCGAAAAAAGAAGTTCATGCATCTACACACAAAAAGAGATTTTAGATCTGCTCAGTATTTCCCCTAACACATTAAAGTCATGGGAAAATAGAGGTCTTAAACGTTTAGAACCACCTATTGAGGGTACTAGAACCGTTTACTATCATATTGATACTGTTTTAGAGTTTTTAAGCCACAACTAGAAGTGAAATGTGCTAGAATAGAAGTATCAAAAAAGAAAGAAAGTGAGATACTATCTATTTTAGCTTTTTTCAATTCTTCGATTGAGGAGAGCAACTATGAATATAGAAAAAATCATCCATAAAGGCAAAACCGTCCTCAAGAAAGTAAAGGACAATGGCGAAATTAGTTATTCAGTAAAGAGCGTCTATCTAGGCTTAGATATAAAGACTGGAAAACCTGTAAAAACAACTGTAACAGCTAAAACCCTACGATCCTTAGATCGTAAAATTATTCAAGCTAAAATTGATTGGGAAGAAAATGGTTCAACAAGGAAAGAAACTTTTAGCATTGCTACCTTGTCAGATCTAGCTGAAATGTGGTTCTCCAACTACGAAACTTGGGTCAGCTCAGATAACACTCTAAACCGAGTGAGGAACTATCTAGACACCTATATCCTCCCCAAATTCGGACACTATCAACCAGATAAAATCACTTCTTCCGATATACAAAAATGGATTAACGAGCTTGCCCAAAAATCTAAAGAATCTGTCGATGCCGGTAATAAACGAGCTAAAAAAGGAAGCTCAAAAGATTTCGGAGCAATCGCCCACAAATTAAGAGAGATTTTTAATTTTGGAATAACGCATTTTGAACTCAAATATAATCCTGTTCAATCTATCAAGATTCCACCAAAACCAAAAAGCAATCAAAAACGCATTATGGTTCTTCATGATGAAGATTTAACTATCTGGCTAAATTTCGTCGATACTTTACCTAATACTAGGGCTAATCGGCGATTTAAAGTTATCTGCGACAGTCTACTTGCTTCAGGAATGAGAATCAATGAGCTATTAGCTTTGACTATATATGACCTTGATTTTGAAAGTTCTGAAATATTAGTCACTAAAACTCTTGTATGGAAAAATGCAAACCCTAAGTTAGGATTAAAAGGAAAGGTTGTTTGTAAAAATACTCCTAAATCTGATTCGGGCAATAGAAAAATAGCTGTTCCGTACCAAATTATTGAGCAACTTCAAAACTTCCATGATGAAATGAATCTTTATTTCAAGAAGAACGGTCTTTCAAAAAGCAAGTTGATTTTCCCAACAATTTACGGAAACTATATGTGCGATAGGAATGAACGTGCTACACTCAAAAGACGATTACAGGAAGTTGATCTACCTGACTATGGTTTTCACTTATTCCGTCATACACACGCTTCTATGATGTTAAATGCTGGTATGAATTGGAAAGAGTTACAGGTTCGCATGGGACATAAGTCTATCAAAACTACTATGGACATATATGCCGAGCTTGCCCCTAAAAATCAAACACAAGCGGTAGATATTTATCTAAATAAAATTGCGGAGCTCACCTCATAAAATTCATGGCAACCTTTTTGGCAACCTCTGACAGTTTTATCCAAATCAATAGCTTATAAACATTGATTTAATAGGGTTTATCACAACTAAAATAGATTTTAAGTATTCCTTACAGAAGTTAAGTAGGGGTTCAATACGAATCAATACATAAGAAAAACGCTGATTTAAAGCGTTTTTTCTTTTTGCCAAATGCGATATATTGCACTGTATTTCAATCCAAACTCTACCTTTTTCTCTACCTTTTTTCTTAAGACCTGGTTTGGAAAGTATGAATTTCAGTTGGACTAAAAACAGCGTAATATCAAGACTTTTCTCCGCTTTTATAAAAGCGTTTTTCCAATCAAATTCAACTAATTTTATCTAAATGGTGTGGATTTTACCCCCAAAATTACAGAGAATGGAGCTGATAAACACTAAACGTTCACACCATTAGTTAAATGATTTTTTTCATCATTTTTCTTAGATGATAGAACTTCTAATTTATTTCTTATTCAAGCAAAAACAACCTGCTATAAGTAAGAAAGAGGAAGATACAAGAAAAACACGGCGTAAAAACCGATTCAGTTCATTGTCCTCAATCCTTGTCTGCTTCATTTTCTTTTACGAGATCGTTTTGTGAATCTTTTTCAGAGAGTTTTTGATCAATATACTTGTCAATGTTTTCATAAAATTCCTTGGTCGCTTCACTATCTAATGTTGGCGAGTTCTGAACTTGATTCACTTTCAATTGAACAGATTGAATACCGTAAGAGGCTTGTTTTTGGTGGAGTGTTTCTAATTCTTCTTCTGAAATCGGATCTCCAACAACCGTCAAGACCAATTCATTGTTACTTGACTTGTAGACTTGATTAATAACCGTATAATTGGCGAACTCTTTTCCTACAAACTGTTTGATCCCTTCTTTGCGCGCTTGTTCTATTGTCAGAGTAACTGCCGAATAGCTAGCTGGAAGAATCAACAATACAATCAAAGAAATCAAGCCAATTCTCATTTTAATGCTCAGCTCTTTAAATGAAGTTAAAGGAGATTTTCTCATCAAAATTCTTGTTCCAACAATGTTGGCTAGCATGATAAAGACACAGTTGATCAAGAAAAGATAGAGAGCCCCCAATAAAAATCGTACATTCCCATTAGCTAAACCATAGCCAGCAGTACAGATAGGCGGCATCAAAGCTGTAGCAATGGCTACTCCTGGCACGATATTGTTTGCTTCTTTTTTCCTTGAACCGATCACACCAGCAATCCCACCAGCAATAGCAATGAGAACATCCCAAATGGTTGGAGAGGTTCGTGCGATCAACTCGCTACTTGCATAAGACAAGGGAGAAATCCAGAAATACAGAGTCGAGACAAGCAAACTGACCAACACTTGAGTCAATAAAACCTCTAGAGATTGCTTGATTAAACGCGTATCAAAAATAGCTAAACCGAATCCCAGTCCAACAATCGGTGTCATGAGAGGTGAAATTAACATGGCTCCAATAATAACAGCTGTTGAATTCATATTTAGACCGATAGAGGCAATAAAAATTGCACACATCAAAATCGCTGTATCTCTCAATCGAACATGAAGGTCATCGTATAATTTCTCACGGTATTCCCGTGTTGAATAATTGGCAGTCATTTGTCCTCTCCTCTTTCCTTATTTAAATCGGTATAATAATTAATAATAACAGCTGATAAACAGCCAAAAAATATGAGCCCATAAATCGTCAAGAAGACACTGGTAATCCTTCCAATCAAGGTCACAGCTAGGAGATCCCCGTAGCCGACAGTCGTCGAAGTCACAAAAGCATACCAAAGACCGTCTCCGTAATTTGTGATAGCAGGTTCAACTAGGAAAAGCACGCCTCCTGACCCAAAAACAAAGGTCACAAAACTCAGAGCAAACCGAGTAAAACCCGTAACCTGTATAATATGCCATAACATTTTTAAACGTCTCATTTGTTCTCCTTATTCATACTAGCTCCTGACCGAGCCGTTTTTTCCAATAATCAAAGTGAAGATAGGACATGATCTCCATCAGAGAAAGATAGACAAACTGATAGATCTGATTTAAGCTGATTATCAACTGATATTGTTTGAAAAATGACTGGAAGAAAGACCAGATATGACTGTCTTGAATCAGTCCCTTCTTAACATCAGACAGGATATTAGCTAAAGCTCCCAAGGACTGAAACGGTAAATCCTTGACATTTATATAGATCCGGTCCACCACATCATTCAGACTGGTATCTTGGATGGCATGAAATTCTCCAAAGAGAACTCCTGCCGCTCCAAGAGTAGAAACAAATTCCACCAAATAATTTCTGAGGAAATTTTCTCAACCTTTTCCCATAATGTGTTTAGTGCCATCCATAACGATCCCAACCAGAAAAAGGAAAGAAAATAAGCAAAGAAATTTTGCCGTAAATCCCAAAAAGCTTGAAGACTTGGTGTCGTTGGTTTTTCTAACTCTAAAATCAAAATGGTCATAATAATTGCTAGAACAGCATCTGTCAATGCAATTAATCTATCTTTCTTCATCAGATTACGTTGCCTTTCATTTTGTAGTATTCTATCTCATCGTATAATATTTATTAATCTTAAATATTGGATAGTCACTTCATATTTTGAGTACAAACAAGATACACTAAAAAGCATGTATCTGTCATATTTTATTTAACTTTAGAAATATTCATCCATCTAATCAATAAATATATCATATTTCACAATAAATGACTACTATCAAAGATACATTTTCTTTCAGATTTCTCCCTTTTAAACTTGGCTAACTTGACCTGCATTACCTAGGTCGCTTTGCTTTAAATTATACTTTTTTCTTAAAGATTTGCTACGAGTAGTCTTTCATGTGAGTAATTTTTATCAAAAAATTTCATAGATAAGTCCTATATATAATCATGATAAAGTAGTAAAAATAGTTGTTATCCTAGTTGATTAAAAAAGTCTTTGATTTCCTCATCTTTTATAAAATAATATATAATTTTCCCCTCTCTTCTAGTATCCAAGATGTTTTGATTGGCTAGTTTACGAAGATGGTGGGAGGCAGATGCCATACTGAGATTTAGTAAACAGGCTATATCACAGACACAGAGTTCTTCAACAGCAAGGAGATAAAAGATGATATTTATCTGTTTATTATCGGTAAACTTTGATAAAATACGAAGTGATTTTTGGACTTTTTCCTTTTCAAGGTAGTTCGTTGCGGTTGTAACATTTTGCTGATTTATAATATTCACTTGGCAGATACTATCTTTTTTCATAATTTTTTCTCCTAGCCGAACACAGTCCTTAGCATGTTAAAGCTGTTGTTTTCAATCAGGATATACATCCCCAGTCCTAAATAAACAACGGCAATAAACCATCTGCTATATTTTTCCAAAGTTTCTCCAACAGAAGGGACTTGTGCCAATTTTTGGGCAGAAAAAACCAAGAGATAAATCATGACTAGAAAGGTAAGTAAAGCCACTATCAAATTCGCTAAATTTAAGGTAATAAAATATGGGACAAAAACACCAATATTGTCAGCACCACAACTTGCAAAAGTAATCATAGCGACTAGAAAAATCAGGTTTTTATTATCTTTGCGCAAACCATCTTTTGCAATAGCTTCTCCATCAGAATCTCCTAAAAGCAAAACTTTGAGTCCTAGGAAAATTGGAATCAAACCGAGCAAACCTAAAATCTCTTTACTAGGAATATAATTTAAGACAAATGCAAAAAGTAAACTTAGCAATATTAGACTAACAGAGCCTAGAAATTGTCCTAAATAGATGTTAATGATGTCTTTTCTGCTTTTTCTTTTGGCAAAAAATAACATTAGGATAATAAGTAAGTCTACGGCTGTCCCAGAATACAGGATTATTGAAGTAACAACATTTTGAACCATAAAGCACCTCATTCAAATATATTTTTGAATGTATTTTAACATTAAACTTTGTAGATGTCAACTTCAGCTCCATCAAAATATAGATAAGAAGGTAGTGTCCCAAACATTAAAAAGCCCTGCCATCGAAATGATAGCAGGGCTTAACTTCAATATCCAGATGATATATTTATCTAAAAAAGGTAGAGTAAAAGGTAGAGTTTTTATTGATTTGTAGTGCGATATAATGAGTTTCCAAAAATCAAAAATCGCTTAAAATCAATATTTTGACATCTATTGACGTGTACTGAAACCCTTACTTAACCTCTGTAAGGATATAATTACGGTACCAGTATATCATAAATAATAACAAAATCTTGACTTTCCGAAAAATAAGTATTTTCCGGAAAAATATCGAAATTAAATCAAAACTAAAAATATCTCATACATTTGAACTGCACCCCAAAAGTTAGACAGAAAAAATCTAACTTTTGGGGTGCAGTTCATCAAAGGTGCTTTTCATTTTAAAAAACTTGTGGAAAAACTTCATCCCATATATCTACTAAGCTTTTCCCGTCAAATACTTTAGCTTCCATAGCTTCATCAATTGTATCAAACTGCTGACCTTCATAATCATAACCAACTACACATATACTCGATAAAAAGCAAGCACCTCGGCTATTATAATTAAATTCAAGATCTTTGTCTAAATATTTTTTAATTTCATCCTTTTTCATATAGGACCATCCCAACTAAAACAATCTCAACAAACAAGATTTTTTCCTTAGATTCTATTCCCACTACTAGCTTTCTATGATGCTGACGATTTCATCTTCAAAATATTCATAAAGAGTTCCATCAACATCTACCAGCAAGGAGTCAATCTCCTCGTCATTGTCAGAGGCGTCACAATAGTCTTCTACAAATCCTCTAACTACCGCGCCATTTTTTAACGTGATAATTACATCTGTACGGTTAAATTTCCAGAGTGTCATTTAAATATTCCTTTCAATATTGGCTAATTGCTTTGCTTTTTCGTAGTAAGGTGTTAAGAAATCGATAAAACCTTGTTTGTCGCTTGGATCATGTTCCTCTAAAAATATCATCAACTCAAAGTCATTGAGAGCGTCAAACATTTCAGAGTTTTCATTATCCCAAGCCTCGGAAAATTCCGCATCTTCTCCAAAAAGAGCGTTAAACGTAAAGGAAAAATCCCAAAAATTATCAATCTGACCACTGACTGTTTGCTGGAGCATGTCTAATACTTGTTGACTATAACCCATTACCCTTCCCCTCCTAATAAGAACGTTGTAGCATATTGAGCTACGTTCCAAAAATTTAACAGACAAAATCTAATTTTTGGGGTGCAGTTCATTCATCAAAGATGATTTTTATTTTAATAATACTGCACTTCAATTCCATCCATAATTTCTACTAAAGTGTTATCGTCAATTTTTAGAGAAATCAGATCAATGAATGATGATACCTGGTATTCCTTATCTCCAATCACCACTACAATATCATGAACAGAATTAGGAAAAATCCCACATACTTGACCATTATAATCAAAAGAGGCATCCCAACCATTGTCATATAACTCTTGTAAATCATCTAATATTGCCATATAAACTAAATCCTTTTCCATAGTGTTTTCTTTCAAATAAGGCAGGTAAAAGCACCTAGATTGTTCTAAGTCCTATGAGATTGTTTTAATCGAGACAATCTCACTCTCAAAGAGAGAAATTTCAGTAGCTTCATCTGGACTAGGATTAGCAATGAGAATAGTGATTTCATCTTGCTCATCATTGTCCATTTCGTCAACAAAGTCTATGACACGTCCCTTGATTATCTTATCGCAATTAGTGACTATCTGAACCCTTGATCGAAGATACTTCCAAAGCTGTTTACTCATTTATTTTCCTCTCTGCTATTTTTTCGATAGTTCTTATACTTTTTATAGTTAGTCGATAAAATCGCCTAGGTTGAACTAAGCACTAATAATTTTGATTTTCTTGATAATATCTTCAGGATATGAGCGATCACCTATAACTATTTCGTCAGGACCATCTAAATCATAACCGTCAAACCAATCAACCACCCTACCCTTGATGGAGGTCCCATCTTCTAAAATAAGGCGAACATTTTTATCAACATATTCCCATAATTTCATTAAGTTCCTTCTCTCTAACATCGGAACAATATGACCCAATATTAGTTATTTACTAATGGCTTTTAGTTCCTGTTAAAAGCATTATAGCACACCTTACTTGCTAAAGTACAACAAGCACCCCATTAGACTAACCTGCTACTTTGCTTTCTTGTAAAAATGTTGTATACTTAAGTAAATAAAGGAAGTAATCTTGTTCCCCCCTGTCTACTATGTGGTCGGAATGATGGTTACTTCTTTTTTCCCCCTTACTATCTCAATAGCCTTGTATTTAAAAGTTTTTTAGGCTATAATTAAATTAACGAATAGAGGTTTTCCATCTCCCCTTGAAACAGATCTTTCTGCGGTAGGAGGTGGGACGCCTCTATTTGTTTTTTAAGTCAAAATGATGTAAAATTAATTCAAGAAAGAAGTGTGGTTTTCCCGCCTAAAAGCTCTATAGCTGTGGGAGGGTCACGCTTCTTTTTACCTCTCAAAAGAGAACGCAAAAAAAGCCGTCTCATTCTTTGAAGCAGCAATGAAATCAATCTAGCAAATATCTAAGCAAACCCAGAAATCAACCTTTTAAGACAAAGCAAAAAGCCCACTGTTGTAGGCTTTCTGTAAGATATTTCTTAAAATTAAAGCATCTTGTTGTAGAATTCAACGACAAGTGCTTCGTTGATTTCTGGGTTGATTTCGTCGCGTTCTGGCAAGCGAGTCAATGAACCTTCCAATTTTTCAGCATCGAATGATACGAATGCTGGACGTCCAAGAGTAGCTTCTACTGCTTCAAGGATTGCTGGAACTTTCAATGATTTTTCACGAACTGAGATTACTTGACCTGGAGTTACACGGTATGATGGGATATCAACGCGTTTTCCGTCAACAAGGATGTGACCGTGGTTTACGAATTGACGAGCTTGACGACGAGTAGTCGCAAGACCAAGACGGTAAACAACGTTATCCAAACGACGTTCCAAAAGAAGCATGAAGTTGAAACCTAGGATTCCGCCTTTGATTTTTGTAGCTTGTACGAACAAGTTACGGAATTGTTTTTCACCTACACCGTAAGTGAAACGAAGTTTTTGTTTTTCAGCCAATTGCAAACCGTATTCTGACAATTTAGAACGGTTGTTTGGTCCGTGTTGTCCTGGTACGTAGTTACGACGTGCCAATTCTTTACCTGTACCTGTAAGTGAAAGGCCAAGGCGACGAGCTTGTTTCCAAGATGGTCCTGTATAACGTGACATATGTATGTCCTCCTGATATAAATAATATTTGGCGGAAATAGTCACTTAGAAAGCCCTGATTCGTGCAGATGCCCTTCGCCTAAACAGCCAAGGTTACTTGTCATAAGACACCTGTTGACGAGCTTCATGCTTTCCTGCTGCTATTTCACACAAAGGCTATTATACCATGAAAAGCTAGATATGTAAAGGGATTTTACAGCTTTATTTCAAATTGAGGCTGAATGTAAATTTGCTTCCTAAGCCATATTGACTTTCTGCTGTGATTTCGCCACCAAGCTGATGGGCTAGTTCGCGTGCAATCGCAAGTCCTAATCCATGTCCACCTGTCTTCATATTGCGCGAAGTTTCTACACGATAAAGTCGTTTAAAGATCTTTTCCAAATCCTCAGGAAGGATTCCCTGACCCTCGTCTTTCACACTGATTCTCAGCTCTTGTTCTGTTAATTGGGCAAGAACCTCGATTCTGGTTCCTGGTTCTGAATATTTAAAGGCATTGTTTAACAAATTGACCAGAATGCGAGAAAGTTTGTCAGAATGGCTCTTGATTTTCGCCGACTCAGGTGATACTTGAATGTAAACATCTCGCTCCTCTTGTTCAATCTGGAGTTGAAATTCACTCATTGACTCAATCAACAGCTGATCTAAAAAGACCTCTTCGACTTCTTCATCAGCAGTATCTTGAGGTTGGGTGTTAAGAGTCAGAACATCCAATTCCTCCACTAGCTTGTTTAGACGCTCGGTTTGCCGACCAATCGTGGTTAAGTAGTGGAGCCGCTCCTCTTCCTTGATCACTCCATCTAGAATTCCCTCCACAGTAACCTGAATGGAGGTAATGGGAGTTTTAATATCGTGAGAGAGCTGCGCAATCATCATTCTCTTTTCTTGCTCGCTCTCATCAAGTGATTGAAAGGTAGCTTGCAAATTGTGAGACATGTCATTAAAAGCCTGGCCCAGCTCTTGAAATTCTAATGGTCCTTTGGTTTCGATTTCTGTGCTGAAATCCTTGCTTGCTATATCCTGAGCTTGTTTTTTCAAATGTTTCAGAGAAGAGAACACAGGCGACAAAAGAAAGATGCTCACTGCAGCGCCAATGAAACTAGCAATCAAGGTCATTCCAACGAGAAAGTAAACTTCACTTTTCTCAATCAACATTCGTTGGACTGCCCAGAAAACGACCAAAATCGTTAGTAGAGTCGACACTAGATACCCCACTAAAATATAGTTTTTTAATTTCATTTTCTACCTCTTGGTCTTTCCATCTTATAACCCAAACCCCAGACAGTTTTGATAGCAGGAGCATTTGAATTTGTATACTTGGTCAACTCTTGCCTCAAAGCATGGATATGAACATTGAGTGTATTGGTATCATCTACATAGTCCTCTTGCCATACCTTCTCGTAAAGTTCCGTCTTTGAAAAGACTCTCTCGGGATTGCTGGCTAATATCCATAGAAGTTCAAAGGATTTTACTGTCAATTCCAAAGGTTGCTCCCCAATGCGAACCTCATGAGTCACATGGTTGATTACCAAGTCACCAAACTCGATCTGTTCGGTCTCTCCTCCACGGCTAAGGCGACGCAAGATATTATTCACTCTTAAAACCAATTCGCGTGGGCTAAAGGGTTTGACTATAAAATCATCTGCCCCCAAACTCAATCCATAAATCTTATCCTGTTCGCTTGTCTTAGCAGTTGTAAAGAGGAAGGGTTGATCCGGAGCGATATACTGAACTTCACTGATAAAATCATACCCGTCCATATTGGGCATCATGATATCTGTGATAATGAGGTCGATAGATTTTTTTCTGAAAAGCTCTAATCCCTCCTTACCATCATGGGCGACCAAAACATCGTAACCTGCCTGTATAAGATAACGGTTTTGAATATCTAGAATATCTATTTCATCATCAACCAGCAAAATTGTCTTTTTCATCTGACACTCCTTCGATAAAAACAGTGTTATACTTGCTTTAGTATAACACTATTTTCTCTAATGTTTAAGTGATTTGAATCTTAATCTTCTCGTTTGCTTGTCAAACCCAAAAGTCCAACAAGACCTGCCAAGGCTAGACCAAAGATACCAAGCCCAGCTGTAGCTGTTTTAGCTTCCCCAGTATTTGGTAACATCGCTTTATCATCTTTTTTCATCATATTAGCCATTGGGCTAGAAGCTGGTTGATCTACTTTCATATCTGACATATGGTGATTTGTACCCATCATACCCTCAGTCGTACCTGTAGAGCCTGTTTCAGAAGGCTTCGTATTCATCTGATCTTGTTGAGATGGTATTGTCGCCATTTCTTTTCCACGAAGCTGAATCGTTACTTGACGAGTAGCAATCAGATTGGTCAAATCAGGTTTGCCATCTTTAGAGCCATAGACTTTAACAGTAGCTAGATATGTATGTGTTCCGTTAGCTCGAAGTTGATCCAGCAAGGCCTGACCATCTTTGCCAACCGTATTGCCATTCAAATCCACTTCGTAGAAATATTGACCTTTAGCCAAGCCTTCAAGTGGCAATAGCGCTGGGTTCTTCGCTGTTCCATTGTCAGACCATGGAGCTTTGTCTGAGGCTTTTAACAAGAGGCGAGTCAACATACCATCTCCACCAAAAGCTTCGTATGGAATAACTTGGTTGACACCGGCCAAGAAAGGTCCAGGAACCTTAGCCTTATCAAGGTAGCTAGCTGGAACATCAATCATGTCTTTGACATTGTTAACAACAGACTCTTTGACCTGATTTGGTGTGGTCAAGCCATTCAAATTAACAGTCAAATCTTTAGTCGCTATGAGGTTAGTTAAGTCAGGCTTGCCGTCTTTCGCACCGTACACCTTGATAGTAGCTTTATAGCTTTGAGTGCCGTTTTGTTTCAAAAGGTCAAGTAGTTCCTTGTCAGATTTTCCTTGAGTGCCAGCCAAATCCACTTCATAGAAGTAAAGGCCTTTGCCCAATTTCTCTACTGGTGGGAGAGCAGGATTTTTAGCTGTTCCGTTGTCTGACCAAGGGGCCTTGTCGGAAGCTTTTAACAAGAGGCGGGTCAACATTCCATCTCCACCAAAAGCTTCGTATGGAATAACTTGGTTGACACCGGCTGTGAAGGGACCAGGGAAGTTAGCCTTGTCCAAGTAAGTGGCTGGGACATCTACTGTATCTTTGGTATTGTCAGCTACACCTTTTTGCACTTCAGCTGGTGTGGTCGCTGGTTGCGCTTCACTGGCTTCACGGTCTTGTCCAGAAACTGTAGACTCAGGACTTTCCACAGGTTTAACTGCATCTTCTGTTTGTTTCTTAGAGTCAGGTTGTGCTTGCACTTCTTCTTTTGGTGCTACTACTGGCTCTTTAGCAGTTTCGTCCGCTTTTTCTGAAGAGCTTGTCGTATCCACACTTGCTTTAGGTGTTGGAATAGACTGTTCTGAAGGAAGAGCTACATCGACTGCTTTTTTGAGAACCTCTGCTGGTAAGTCGCTCTTTTCACTCACCGAAGCAGCGCCTGGCACGACTTGGGCAGGAGTCGGATTGACGACATCAGCACGCGCAGAACTTGGTTGACCAACTAGGACAAAGAAGCCACTGGCCACAACAACTGAAGCAACACCGACACTGAGACGGCGAATAGACCAACGAGTATATCTCTGATTTGGATTGAATTTCATAGGATTCTCCTTAGAGTTTTCTTTTTTTTGATGACTCTAGTATAATCTCCTAAAATTAAAAAGGATTAAGAAAAAGTTAAAATTTTTCTTAAATCCCTCTTATAAAATACTTATATTGACTCGTTAATTATCGGGAAAGAGAGTACCCTTCCTCTCCTACTCACTCAGTTCAGCTAGGGTGTCCAAATGTTGGTTATTAATGACTGCCATGATGTAGGTATCTGCCTGCAAGAGGTCATTAGGTCCGAATTGGACATCCAGAGGAGCATTTTCGTAGGCACGAAAACCAAGTACGTTGAGGTTGTATTTTCCACGTAAATCTAACTGACTGAGGCTTTTACCAGTCCACGATTGGGGAATTCTCATCTCGACAATCGAAACATTCTTATCTAGCTGAAAGACATCCACGCTGTTATGAAAGAGGATTGTCTGCGCCAAAGAGCGCCCCATTTCAAACTCTGGTGAAATGACTGCGTCTGCACCAATTTTTTCCAACACCTTTTTAGCTGTATGGCTTTTGACCTTGGCAATGACGGTCGGCACTCCTAGACTCTTGCAGTGCATGACCGAGAGAACACTGGACTCTAGATTTTCACCCGTTGCGACGACTACGGTATCACAGGTGTCAATCCCCGCTGATAGAAGGAGTTCTTCATCCGTGATATCTCCAACTACTCCACGCGCCAACACTGGTTCAAATTGATTAATGCGCTCCTCGTGGTCATCAATAGCAATGATATTCATATGATGCTTGGCAAGAGCAGCCAAAACACTGCTCCCAAAAATTCCCAAGCCTAAAATTCCAATTGTCCGATCTGACATCGTTCTTCCTTTCTTATCCAATGGTGATATCTGCTTTCATATAGTGAATCGTATCTTTCTTGTCTGGCTGGTATTCCGCTACACTGACCAGTAGTGTCAAGGGACCAATACGGCCGATAAACATCAGCAACATAACGATGCTGAGGGCTATCTTGCCTAGCTCTGGTGTTAAATTTGCCGTCACTCCAACTGTCGCAAGTGCTGAAATGGTCTCAAACATGAGGTAAATAAAGCGCGGATTTCCTTCTGCGGTTACCCCTAATAGAATCAAGCCCAGCAAGAAGGTCAGCAAGAAGATAATAAAGACACTGAAAGATTTTTGCACGGTTCGGGGTTCAATGGTCCTCCGAGCTACATTGGCATGAGGCAAGCCCAATAATTCACTGCGAGCAAAGACCAACAAGACAAAGAAGGTCGTAATCTTGAGCCCCCCTGCTGTCCCTCCAGGTGCCCCGCCCAGAAACATCTGCAAGATGTAGATCAGTAAGGTAACTGGTCGAGCCTGGGTGTAGTCAATTGAAGCAAAGCCTGCCGTTCTCATGCTGACGGTCTGGAAGAAACTAACCAACAGTTTTTCTGGAAAACTAAGATTTCCAATCGTCCCAGGATTGTTCCACTCAATTAAGAGAGTCGATACTGTTCCAAAGAGCAAAATTCCCGCCGTTAGAAAGAGAACCAACTTAGTATGGAAACGCAGGCGCCGTTTTTTCTTTTTCCCAAACTGGGTCGCTAGATCAAACCAGACCATAAATCCTAGACCACCCGTGATAATCAAGCCTGCAATCACTAGATTAATCAAGGGGTCCGTTTGAAAGGCTAGCAAACTCGTACTTCCAAAATTATCAAATCCAGCATTACAGAAAGCTGAAACAGCCAAAAAGATAGAGGTTAAAATCCCTCGCCCCCAGCCAAATTCAGGAATAAAGCGGAAACTCAAGAGAAAGGCACCGAGCCCTTCCACTAGAAAAGTCGTCAGAAAGATTGAACGGATGAAATCCTTTAGAGACTGGGTTTCTCCATAAGCAAAACTTTCTTGAATGGTCTCACGGCCACGAAGACTGAGCTTTTGCTTGCCTTGGATATAAAAGATTCCGATAAAGGTCATGAGCCCCAAACCACCAATCTGGATCAAAATCATACAGATCAACTGACCCCAGATATTGTAAGTAGAGGCTACCGGCTGGGTAAAGAGCCCTGTCACACAGACCATAGACACAGTCGTAAAGAGATGGTCAAAGTAGGTCGCTTGTGACGTTCCTGCTTGCACAAAGGGGAGACTTAAAAGGAGCGAGCCCAAGAAGATCACTAGGGCAAAACTTAAAAAGATGCGACGGGCTGGCGATAAACGCCCTAATGTCGTCTTGATTTTTTCCAAAAAAGATTTGAATAACATAGCTACATTCTACCATAAAAACAGTAAGAACACTCACATGTGGTGCACAATGGCAAGACAGAGTTCGAGTGCCTTATCAAAAGCTTCTGATCCCCAGTCACGACTGTCGTAGTTATCTAGATCTGCTAAGGAATCTGCGGTAAAGAGCAGCTCTCCCCAGACAACCCCACGTAGTTGAGCTACTGCCGCAAGAGCAGAGCACTCCATCTCCACAACAGCACAGCCTTCTTCCTTGCGATAGGCAACCTTTTCAGCCGTCTCTCGGTAAAAACCATCTGTCGTCCAGGTCATGACCTCCTCGTAAGGAATGCCTCTTTGTTCCAAGACTTGCTCAATGGCAGAGATAGCCTCAATCTGCATCTCCATATAACGAGAAGGCGCTACATAGTGGTAGCTGGTTCCCTCATCTCGCAGAGCGCGAACAGGGACGAGAAAGGCATTTTCCTCTATATCGGCTAGGACTCCACAAGTACCAGTGGAAATGATTTGCTCCACACCATAGCCAATCAACCAATCCATAAACTGGGCTGCTGGAGCAGAACCAACAGGCGCTTGGGCCAGACAGATCTCTTCACCCTTGTAATTGATGACATAGACTGGATAGGTCTTGGTGGCAGAAACGAACTCACCAATACAGTCCGTCCCTACTTCCCCCGCATAGCGGTCAATCTCCTCCTCCAAAAATGCATAGATACACTTCTTTGGCAACTTCAAGTCTAACTCCTCATGTGTTGGCATAAGGACCGACTGAGGATTGTCATCAAACTCTAAAATGGGAATCGCATGCTTCTGAATCATCGCCCACCTCCTCTAATTTTGTACTATTGTATCAAAAGCTGACGGAGTGTCAAGGAGGAGACTGATGAACTGAGTAAAAAAAGCACCTCAGTTATGAGATACTTTGAACTTGCTAAGATATCGAGTAGTAAATATGAGCTGGGTAAAAGATGTGGGAGCCTTGTGCAAGGTGATTGAGGAGTTATAAATAAATACCAAATTCAACAACAAAAAAGACATGAATCTGAAATAAGCAGAACATGTCTTTTTTAGCTTGTTTGAAAGTCAAGTAAATAAACCTTAGTTCTTCTAGAACTCCCTTATTTCCACAAAGCACCCAAAATCTGTTTTTCTAATAAGTCTAGGTCCTCTTCCTTTATTTCTCCGTTGTCGCTAACGATATAAAGTTGAGCGAAGTAAGCCAACAATGGACCAACACAAATACGAACCATTTGAGGAATCGTTATCTCTGGATTTACACGTGGATCTGCTAGCAATTCCTTATGAAGCACTCGAAGTTTATCTTGAATAGCATTCCAGATAAAAATCTGTTCATTTTTTAGTTTCTTATTTGAAAAACTCTCCTGCAGAATGATTTTCATCAAAGCACGATTTTTTTTGAGATAGCTCATACGATCGTGGACGAGATAACGAACCCTCTCTTCTGTCGTTTCAAAAGCTAAGAGTTCCTCAAAAAAACTACCGAAAATGCTTGGGACTACAGGATGTAAAATAGCCGTCAGTAGATCATCCTTCGTCTTAAAATACTTAAACAAAGTTGCCTGGCTTAGTCCAGCACGCTCAGCTATGTGAAGAGTTGAGGTCCCATGGTAACTCCTAGTTGATATGAGATCCACTGCTGCCTGCATGATTTTTTTCTTTCCTTGAGGGTAATTCGCTTCTTCTAAGTAATCTTCAAACGATTCAAAAACAGTCTTATCCATCTAATCTTCACACCTTTTTAGCATTATTTATGTTGATTTCTAAACTTTACGATAACGACGCAATCCAACAATATTGAGAATTGTTAAAATGATCAAGAAAATCATTAAAACACCAAGATTTGGCAAAATATCACCAAGATTGTGTCCGTAAAGAATAATCTGGCTTATTGCATCACCAGAATAGGTTAATGGCAAAAATTTCCCCACAGTTGGAGCCCATTCTCCCATGGATGACAATGGAATAATTCCTGAGAAAAAAAGTTGGGGCATAATCACGAGAGGAATAAATTGCATCATTTGGAATTCTGATTTTGCTAGAGTAGACAAGAGAATTCCAAAAGCTAGTGCTACAAGAGCCAGTACCACATTAACTATTATAACATTTAAAATACTTCCTACAACTTCTACATCTAGTAGCCAAATTGCTGCTAAAACGACAACTGCCGTTTGAAAAATCGCAATAATACCGTAAGACAACATATAGCCATAGACGATTTCAGATCGTTTCACTGGTGTTGCTAACAAACGTTCTAGTGTTCCACTGGTGCGCTCTTTCAAAAGCGCCATACCTGAAATCAAAAAGACAAAGAAGAAAACTACAAAACCTATCAAAACCGGAATCATGCTGGTAAAGAAGCTTGTATTTTCATCTCCATACTGGTAAGACTCCTTGATTTCTGGTGTTTTTGCGTCCGAGTCCAATTGTGGAAGAGCTTGTTTAACACGAGATACTAACTGATCGGTGCCTTCACTGGCGATACTCGTTCGTAACACTTGTCGTGTCATAGTTGTTTTAGAAGCATCCGTATTTGCGTAGTCGACCTGATACTCACCATCTTTATACGATATGACTGCATCTACTTTCTCGTCAGCTAGAGCTTTTTTAGCCTGATCTAAGTCTTGATAAGTCTCGACGTCCACATGATCGAGCTCATCCATTTTCGTTACCAAACCAGTTGGTAGATCTTGTGTTGCTAACTTGACATTCACGGTTGTACTAGCTGAAAACATGAGGTTCATCAACCACATGATAAAAACAGGTGCTATAAACATCAGGGCTAGAGTTCGTTTGTCACGAAGTAATTCTTTGATGACTTTTTTTGCAATCGCTATTGTTCTCATTTTACTCACCTTCTGCTTTTAAAAATACTTCTTCAATACTTGAAACTTGATAACTTTCTTTTAAGTGTTGCGGTGTATCAAAAGCAATGATTTTTCCGCCTAATAATAAGCCGACCTTATCCGTCAACTCTGCTTCATCCATAACATGGGTAGTAACTAATATCCCAACACCATTGTCTCTAAGCGCGAATAATTCTTTCCAGATTTTCTTTCGAAGAGAAGGGTCAATTCCAACTGTCGGTTCGTCCAAAATCAAGAGTTGAGGATTTCCTAAAAGCGCGATAGCCAGTGACAAACGCCGTTTCATTCCTCCAGAATAACCAGATACCGCCTTGTTTAAGTAGTCTGTCAGATCTACTACTTGAGCTATATAAGCAATTTCCGCCTTTAGGTCTTTTTTAGAAAGCCCCTTTAGCTGACCAAAAAATTCCAGATTTTCTTGGCCTGACAAGGACTCGTATAAAGCATCTGATTGGGCCATATAGCCAATATCTCCTAAAATATGGCGATTGGGCATAGTGTGATTTAACACTAAAGCTACGCCTCCATCAGCCTTTTCCATTCCTAACGTAGTCTTAATCATAGTTGATTTACCAGCACCAGACGGACCAATTAATCCTATAATTTCTCCTGGCTGCAATTCAAAGCTGACATGATTCAGAACTATTTGATGGTCAAAAGATTTTACTAAATCTTGTAAATGTAGTAATGTTTTCATTTACTTCCTCCTTGGTGAGTTAATACTCACTTTTTAAATCACCGAAGCTATTATAGTGAGTAATCACTCACTTGTCAAGAGAAAGGGTTAAATTCTTTAAAAAATAAAACACCAGATTCGTATCTGATGTTTATAATGGATAGCTATTGCTTTTAGAGCTGTTTCTAAATCTCTTCACGATACTCCGAAATGGTCTTTCCTGTCCACTTTTTAAAGGCCTATTCTTCCTCTACTTTTCTCAGCCAATCCTACTACTGTCATCACAATAGCAACCTTGATAACCTTAGCTATGGAAATTCACTTTATCCGTTTTTATATGAAACAGACCAAGAAGTTCTCAACTCCGGATTGGTATTTATTCTAGAAAATCCTTCCTACATAAAACTCTCCCTTCTCTTTCGAGAAAGGAGATTCTTTTTTATCCTTGTCCGCCAGGGGCTGGACCGCCGCCTTGAGGGCCTCCATTTGGTCCACCACCTCCAGGCATAGAGTTGACGATTTCAGTTTGTTTTTCACCGTTGAGATAGATATCTCCGCCTGTGTAGGTCGCTGTTCCATCAAAGTCAAAACCTGTTTGACCAGTCATTTTAATGGTTCCGCCTGTGACCGTGATATTGCCGTTTGAGTCGATTGGGTCTGTGTCTCCTTGGCCGACTTCTACTGTCAGGTTCCCACCGTTCATGGTGAAGAAGATTTCACTCTGTTGGGCATTTTTGTTGGCTGCATTAACCCCATCATCTGTCGAATAGATGGTAATGTCCCCACCGTTGATAGTGATTGACTTACCTTCAAGTCCTTCTGTCGAATTCTTGACGGTGTAGGTACCACTATCGATAACCAAATCACCTGATGCGTGGATGCCATCATCTCCTGCTGTGACGGTGATGTTGTTGTTGGATAGGTACATGGTTCCGACTGAAGTATCCTCGTCATTGTCCACCTTTACGCCATCTTCCTGGGCATCGATAGTCATGGTCGTACCAGTGATGTTGAGTTCATCATTGACATTAAAGGCATCGCCAACTGCTGTGATGTTATAGGTTCCACCCGTGATGTGGAGGGTGTCGTTGGCCTTGATACCATTGTTTTTCTTGCCATCTACATTGAGAGTTCCTTTCCCGTTGATGGTCAAATCCACCTTAGAAAAGAGAGCTGCGTTTGCTTTTTCGTCGCTGTTAGAGCTTGAGTCAGAGAGACTGTTGGTGGTTCCCTCTGCTAAAGTCAAGTAGACATGGCCAGCTGATGTCGCAGATATCGCTGCATTGGTATTGGTCATGGTCGCTCCTTTTAGGACTAGATGAACATCTGCAGACTTATCTACCTCGACCTTGATTTGCACTCCGTCAGACTGACCTGAAATCACATAGGTTCCAGATTTTGTGATGGTCACTGTTGATTCAGAGACTGTCACCCCATCTCCAGAGACGTTTGCAGATGAGCCAGATAACTCAATCTTAGAAGCTGTGCTTTCGTCATAAGAGGTATCATTGTCCTTCTCTGTAAAATAGGATGATTGGTTTGTCTTTGTCGCAGTTGTTGTGGCACTATTTGTCGTTGCATTGGTATTGGATGTAGTTGTTGACTGGGAACATGCTGCCATCAGCACCATTGCCGTTAAACTCGTTGCGACTAGGGTCCATTTTTTTGATTTCATACCTTTTTCATCTCCTTCGTATGATATAGCTAGACAGTCTACAGAAGATTTCTGAAACGAAACTAAAACTTTTCTGAAAGTTTCCTTAAATTCGGTTTCGCTCAGTATTCTTTTGAAAAGGCTACTAGAAACAATTTGAGAGTACTAAAATGCATTTAATAGTTTTTAAAAGCCACATCCCCAAGTGCGATGTCACTCTAACCCAAAAAGCCAAAAAGAAGAAAAATTTATAAGATTAGAGCTCATAAAAAGAACAGCCTCGGCTGTTCTTTTTAGTTTTCTTTTACTGGAATTTCCTTGATAACACGCGCAGGATTGCCAGCTAGGACGACATTGTCTCCAAAGGACTTGGTGATCACGGCCCCTGCTCCAGCGACAACGTTATTTCCTAGTGTTACTCCAGGAAGGACAATGACACTACCTCCAGCCCAGAAATTATCTCCAATGGTGATGGGCTTGCCGTATTCGACCCCTGAATTGCGTTCATGTGGATCCAGTGGATGGAGTGGGGTTAAAAACTGACAGTTGGGGCCAAGCATAGCGTTGTTCCCGATGCGAATCGGACAAACATCCAGCATGGTCAAATTCCAATTAGAATAAAAATTTTCCCCTAGATGGATATTGACTCCATAATCGACCACCAAGCGTGGATTGACATAGAGATTTTGCCCAGTTGAGCCAAACCAAGTCTTGATAATATCCGCTCCATTCAAGGGATCTTCTTCCTTGTTAAAGGCAGCCTGTTTTTGGCGAGAAGCTTGTGCCAAGGCACGCAACTCTGGGTCCGACGGACGGTAAGGCTCCCCTGCTATCATTTTCTGGTATTCGCTAGCCATCTTATCACCTCACACTTACTTTGGACCCATCATATCAAAAAGCCTTTGAAAGGTCAAGAATAGCCTGCTTTCTATACTCTCGAAACTAATTCCCTCCCAAGTCAAAACAACTTGCTTGACAAAAGATTGACTTCATGGTTTAATATACCCCATAAGGGTATATGTGGAGGTGCCTATGTTTCACTTATTATTTACAAAAATTGACAGTATTTCTACCAGCGAGTTAGAAGCTAAACTCAGAGAACCGATTCAGCTACTAGATGTTCGAACGCCTATGGAATTCCGGAGAGGTCATATCAAAAATGCCAAAAATGTTCCTTTAACGGAAATCGGATCTTACACACCTGCGACAAAAGAAACACTTTATGTCATTTGTCATTCTGGTGTGCGAAGCAAACTAGCTGCGAAAAAGCTTAAGAAAAATGGCTACGATGTTATCAATGTACGAGGCGGTATGAGCGCTTGGACAGGTCAGGTCATCTAGAAGCATAAAATAATTGGCTACACAGCCTTGAATCTTATCGAAGGTCTGAGCGACAATATCCAATGGTGTCCGCTCGGAGACGATCTGAATAAGGGCAAAAAATTCCTAGATGTACGGACAAATGGCGAATTTCAGAGTGGTCGACTCAAAGTCGACACCATCCACATTCCCCTAAACGAATTACGGGAACGCTTGGATGAATCGGACAAGAAGCAAACCTACATCCTTAGCTACCACAGCGTTTTGCGCAGCTAGATCACAGAGCGTAGCCTCCAGTGGCAGGAATTGCCGTCCAAAACCTTGACGACGCTTATTCACTATACAAAATGGCTAATCCAGAAGGAGTCAAATATGGAAACGAGTATCAGCATGGCTGACTTTTATGAAAAATACCTAAATGAAAATCTAAACCTTATCGATGTACGTGAAGTGCACGAATTCCAAGCAGGACATGCACCAGGTGCTAAAAATCTGCCTTTAAGTACCTTGGAGCAAGGTTACAAAGAACTCAAACCTGACCGTGTATACCATGTCATCTGTCAAGGTGGAGTACGCTCCGCATCTGCTTGTGAATTTCTAAGCGCCCAAGGCCTCACCGTTATCAATGTAGAAGGTGGTATGAATGCTTGGCCCGGTCAAGTAGAATAATGAAAAAAACCGATTAAGTTCCTTAATCGGTTTTTTCATTTCTGCAACCCACTGATATAGGATTCGTAGCCCATCGCTTCTAAAAAACGAAGCACATTGACGGCATCTAAAAAGAGGTTGCTCGTTGGTATCGGGGGGACTCATCCGTTTGGCCGACATGATTTCTTTATCGAAATAGACTTAAATGCCTTTATCTGCATTGTTTAGCAATAGCAAATTAGTTTATTTCCGTTTAATCAGGTATCGGATGGCCTTTTCTAGGCGTTCCTTTTGAGCCTCGGGGTCGTCTAGTGGTTGGTTGATACAGTCAGTGAGATTTTCAGTAATGATCATCTCAATCACGCGCTCAACGCTAGATTTCACTGCTGTCAACTGCGTAACAATATCTGCGCAGTCACGATCTTCTTCAATCATCTTTTGAATCCCACGTAACTGACCCTCTGAACGTTTCAGGCGTGTTATATACTTTGAGTTTGTCATTAATTTATCCTTGGTCACTTTTTCTTCATTATATCTCGAATAAGGGGCTTTGTCAAAATTCACTTCCTGTCTGTATTTGTAGGAGGCAACCTCTCCTCTGTATCAGATAGAAAAGATTGATAAGCATGGAAATGGAAAAGAAACTCTGTCCTCCTTGAAGCTCGATGGGAAGTCACGTTTCCTTTCAACCAACTGACCTTTATGCGTATATCTTGGACAAATTGGACAAAAAGGCTAGGATCACTATCCCATAGACTAGAACTAGAGCCAGCCCAAATCCGATACCAAACCACTTGTAAAACTTGTCCATTCCGCTGTAACGTTCGACATAGGCCCTGGTCGGCTTGTCTGGATCATACCAGACTGTCAGCTCCGAATGAAGGGGGAAATGGGTCTGCATCAAGCGTTTGAAGGAAACAAAGGAGTTGCTGTAGCGAGTGATCGAAGGTGCCAGCATATCTTCTCTTGTATAGTCCTTTAAAAATTTAGTAGTCCCCCACGGAATTGTGACCGTTTTGAACATAAAATACTGCAAAGTTTTCTTATAAGAAATCCCATCCACCGTGTATTCGACGATAGGTGGATACCCCTCACGAAAACGGCTATAGCCGATAACCGTTCCCTGTACGGATGACTTGGCAAGGCGGACCAACTTCTGATCCCGAAGATAGAGGAAAAGAAAGGTCCCACACACAAATACAAAAGATAGGAAGATGACGATTGTCCCAACTATCAAACCAATCACTTCTTTATTCATATGAACTCCTCCTGTTATTTTATACAGTAAAATCCCAAAACGAACTCGTCCAGAAGGACATTGAAGCTCTCGAGTCTACTCTTCGGATTTTTCTTTTGACTGTTTTTCTCTCAAATCTTTTACAGATTTCGATATGATATCTCTCACCTGTTCGTCAGTAAGTCCTGGAATCTGGTAATAAGGATTATTGGATTCGCTTTTTGACGGCTTTGTTCCTGAACTTTCGGTTTTAGAACTTTGTTCAGTCGAAGACGAGGATTTCGGCTCTGAGGAACTGGATTCTTTGGTCTTAGAGGAACTCGACGACTCAGAAGACTTGGACGTTTCAGGCGTGTTAAAATCAAGTTTAGGCGGATTGTTTACTTGGACGTTCGGCTGTTTCACAGGTTTATAGAATAGCCCAAAAGACAACAGCAAGGCCGTCAAGATCCCAATACCAGCCAAGGTTCTTTTATTGGCTTCAGCCGAGGGAACCTTTACTCCCTTCGTACTGAGTATTTTCCATTCTGGATGCTCTTTTTCTATAGCTTTTTTCTGTCTCCTAAGAGGACCAAGTAGAAAATGATTAAAAGGCACAATCGTTACCATAGCCACCGTTACAAGCGGGACATAATTGGAATGACTTGATACCAGTAGAACATCGAGGATAGCGAGAAGAATGAAGAGGAAACGCCCCACAAACTTACGAACTTGATGCTCTTTTTTGATCTGCAAATATCTCTCTTGTGACATTATCATCCTCTCTTTTCTATTTCTTCATTAAATATCACTTTCCCCTGTTCATATTTTCGCACAGCTAAGAACCAGCGGATAGGGTTGTTTTGGAATAAGAAAAGGTACAACAAGGCAGGAAAGAGACCTGCTAAAGGCGAGAAAAAGATTTGTATATCAAATGCCTCTTGCTTATTGAATGAGTCAATAGTGCCCGGAATTGCAGCAGCAAATATTACTATAGTAGTCATAAAAACTAGTAGCATGACAATCATAAAAGCCAACATTTTCGCAAACGTCGCTTTTTTCTCACTAAAATTTTCCCAGAACAAATTTGAATAAACTGCTTCTTTAAACTCTTTCTTTGTTGCTCCTTGGACTCGTTTCACTCCTTTATATAAGGCGACTTCCATCATCCATATAAATCCAAATAGGATAAAGGAAAGACAAAGAATAAAAATAGGAACCATCCCACTATTATAACGAAGGCCTGAGAAAATTGGTATTGCAACAAATCCTCCGAGTAAACCTAACAAAGAGAATATAGCAATTAAAGGAGCAATCCCCCTATTCGATCTCCTAGCCCCTTCTGTATTTAACAAGGCACTCTTATCTGCTACAAGAGCCTCTTTTGTTCGCGTATTATAGTAAACGGCCTTATCACCGCTCTGTCCAATAAAAATTATTTTTCTCATATAAAATCACCACAGTTTTCACTAATCACTATAATCAGAAACTTCAATTTTATCATAGGTTGTTGATAAAACATCACCATCACCAACCACTGGTAATGGTAATAGCGTTTCTCTCGTGTTTCTAGTTCTTCTCTTCCCTAAATATCACTTTCCTCTGTTCATACTTTCGTACGGCTAAGAGCCAGCGGATTGGGTTATTTTGAAATAGAGCAATTACGACCACTGCTGGAAGTACCCCTGCCACTGGTGAAAATAATAATGAAAGATCAAACCACTCATGGTTATAATAAGGAATAAGCATTCCTGGTATTCCAAATAAACTTACAATTCCTAAACAAAACAGAAGAACCAAGATAACAAACGAGAAAAAGAAAATTTTACCTAATGTTGCTTTCTTATCGGAAAATCCTTCCCAAAATAAATTTCCATTCACTGCAGCTTTAAATTGTTCTTCGTTTGCCAAAACTGTGGAACGAACATTTTTATACAATGCTTTTTCCAACATATAAATACTTCCAACAAAAACTAAAAATATGGCTAGTAAAATGATTGGAATCATCCTCTCGTTTAATCTAAATGGAGAAGTAAAGGAAAAAATAGCAAGTCCAACACCTCCACCAAATAACGCAAAAAGTAATATCAAAGGAATAATAGCCTTATTGGTCTTCCTAGCTCCTTCTGTATTTAATAAGGCGCTCTTATCGGCTACCAGAGCCTCTTTTGTTCTTGTGTTATAGTAGACAGCTTCATCACCGCTCTGTCCAATAAAGATTATTTTTCTCATCTTACATTTCTCCCTCTTTCCCTCGGCTACCGTCCTGTAATGTCTCCATCAGCTCCTTGAACAGTCGTTTGCGCGTTTTCATCCGAAAATCATAAACTATATATGTAAGAATACCAATCCCTAACATGTACATAATTAAAAATTGAAAATCAGAAACAGCCAGATAACGATAGGCTGAAAAAATCGTTATTAAAACAAAAATGTAGCCAACTACTGTCAACGCCCTTGATTTTCTCCTAAGTGTTTTGATATTGGCTTTTGTCAGCCGGACTTTTCTAAATCTATCTGTCTTCATGTTACGTCGGGTAGACTTGGCAAGGAGAATGGTCCCAAAAACTAAAAACAGCGACATCAAGATAAAGAAGATTAGATTAAGAGGGGATGAGACATCTCCAAAGGTTTGGTTGAGCAACTTTGACAGCCGTTGGAAGGAATAGATTGCAATAGGGGCTGCAATGGCTGAATAATTCATGCCTTGTTTTACACCGTAGAATACTTGATTCTTCAGATCATAATAGATAAAATAGTCCTCCAGAGGGCCCATACTGATTAAATTTTTTACACTTGTGTCCATCTTATTTCCCGTCTCCTAAACTCAATACGGATGTTCAAACAAAGTTCTACTTTCTCTTAAAAGCATCGTGACGACGATTGCCAGCATTCTAGCTGATTTTTAGCATTTTCCTTCCTAGAGAAAGAAAAGTTTATTAGTATTATAGCATGAACCCCCCAGAAAAGGGAAAATATCCCCGGCAGATACCATTGCTAAAGACAAGAAAGGATTCGTCATTTCATAAAAAAGCGAACAAGTCCGCATTCTAAAAACAGAATACGAGCTTATCCGCCTTTTCCTATGTCTCTAAAATAAATAATGTGTTTTCCTCGTCTCATCGTGCCAAGCGAATGCGGGTTACAATCCCATCTGGGTCTACAAGATCCAGTTCACTCGAATTTAGCCATTTGATCGGTGCTTCTAGCTCTTGTGCTTGCTTAACGATGTTCAAGAGTTCTTCCTTGCTTTCGACCTCAAGGACATAGTAGGCCAAGCCTGACAAGCCTTGCTCACGCGGAGCCAGACCTTTTCCAGCCCATTCGTTGACAGCCAGGTGGTGATGGTACTGACCAGCCGCTATCCAACTAGCACTAGGAATGCTAAATTTATCTTCTAGTCCTAACACCTTTTGATAAAACTGGCTCGCCTCACGACTATCCTTCACCGATAGATGGATATGCCCCATTCTCGTCCCTTCAGCTAGGATAAAGGGATCCACCTTTTCCCCTAATTCATAGATGTCCTGTGCCGCAAGAGCCTCGGTCACACCGATAATGCGGCCGTCTTCTAGAATATCCCATGAAGACACTGGCTTATCACGGTAGAGTTCAATGCCATTTCCTTCCAAATCCTCTAGATAAATAGCCTCACTGTATCCATGATCTGCACCCCCGACCAGAGGAATCCGCAAATCACTTAGGTGTTTCAAGACATCTGCCAAGGCTTTTCGTGTCGGCAACAGAATCGCCAGATGGTAGAGCCCATAATGCTCCCTTACTTCGCCAGACTTTTCTGCCTGAATCAAGTGAACCAAGGCTTTTCGACCAAGTCCCAAAATCGCTTCTGTCTCTGTTTGGGATAAAATCTCCAAGCCAATAATTTGGTGATAAAAAGCCGTTTGACTCGTCAAATCCTTGACATTTAAAACCGCCTCCGCTAGGTAAATGTGGCTTTGGTATGCATAAGTCATAGGGTGTCTCCTTTTGTTTGTTGTAACTTTATTAATTACATCAATTATACACTATTGAGATAAAATGTCAACGAAGACAACTCAAAAGAGCTGGAAACCAGCTCTTCTTTTTATTTGACAACAAGCTCGTAGCGAGTTTTGCTGGTAAAGGTTTGGCCTGCTTTGAGAATGACTTGGTCTTTGAAGTCACTGTGAATAGCATCTGGTAAAGCTTGCGCTTCAAGGGCAATCCCATTGTGTTGCACCATTGGTTGGCCTCCGATGAGCACACTCTCATCCACAAAGTTTGCTGTGTAGACCACAAAGCAAGGGGCCTCTGTCTTGAAAAGTAGGAAACGACCTGAGTGTTGGTCATAAAGGAAACCAGCATTGTCATGACCTGCAGGAAGAGCAAATGGGTGATCCAAACCAGATACCAACTGGATTTGCTCATCTTCCTCTTCAAAGATGTCCTTCAACAAAGCACCATTGTAGATGTGTTTAACCACATCACGAGTAGCATCTGGAGTCTTAGCCGGAACACCGTCCGGAGCGATTGGGTAAATACCCTCGGTATTTAGCTGGAAGACATGGCGGTCAACTGTCTGCGTGAAATCACCAGACAAGTTGAAGTAGCTGTGATTAGTTGGATTGACAAGCGTATCCTGATCTGTCGTCACCTTATAGCTGACTTCGTAGGCGCCAGTTTCTTCCAAGTGATAGCTGATCCAGATCTTGAGATTACCAGGGAATCCTCCTGTTCCGTCTGTACGTTCTGTGTAGAGGGTCAAGCCATGGTCGCTCACTTCGACCAATTCAAACAAGCTCGAATCCCAACCTGTTGAACCACTGTGGTTACAGTTGCTAGCGTTGTTGACTTCAAGATTATAGGTCTGACCATTGAGCTCAAATGTCGCACCTGCAATACGGCCCGCTACAGGACCTACACTTGCTCCATGCTTGGGACTATTGCCTACATAGCTATCAAAATCATCAAAACCCAAAATCACATTGGCAAAATTCCCAGCCTTGTCAGGCGTGACATAGCGCAATATGGTCGCACCATAGGTCATGATTTCTAGTTGGTAGCCACTGTCAGTCTCAAAGCGATAAGCCAAGACATCCTTGCCCTCATGATTTCCAAATACACGTTCTGTGTATGCTTTCATTCTTCTCTCCTTTGATCCATTTCTCTTAAGTAAACAAACCATAGAGAGTGTCTCACCATCTATGGTTGTAGTTTCTATTTTCAGAATCCTTTGTCAGAAAACCTTAAGTAGCTTCTTAACAAAAAGGGATTCTTCTATTCTTGTTTTTATGCTTCTACACGTTCAGTCCATGAAGTCGCTGTTGTTTGAAGAACTTTGTTGAGTTCGTCAATGTTCTCAAATCCAGTTGTGCGTAGCCATTCACGAGCTGCTGCCTCACCGTTTTTGATGTAGGCTTCAACTGATCCAGCCCAAGTTGCACGGCCGCAAAGAACACCGTTGAAGTTTGCGCCTGATTCGTGGGCAAAGACAAGTGTTTCTTGGAAGAGTTTAGCTGATACACCTGCACTCAAGTAGATGTATGGCAAGTTAGTCGCTTCATCTTGTGCTTTGAAGAAGGCTGCTGCTGCTTCACGTGTATGAACGATTTCACCATCGCCAAAGCCTTCAACGTATTTGACGTTGACTGGAACTTCCACTTTCAAGACATCAATGTTAAAGCGTGGGTCTGAGAAGACCTTCATAGCGCCGATAACCTTGTGTGGTTTTACTTTGGCGTATTCTGCAGAACCTGCGTCAGCGATTTTTTCATCGTAAGCCAAGATTTCAAGGAAGAATGGAATGTCTTCCGCCACACACTCTGAACCGATGCGTTCGATGTAAGCTTGTTTTTCTTGGTTGAGTTCGTCAGCGCTGTCTACATCGTAGTAAAGCAAGAATTTGACAGCGTCTGCACCTTGTTCTTTAATGCGTTTGGCAGACCAAACATCCAAGCAGTCAGGCAAGCGTTTAGTGCTAGTTGTGTCATAACCCGTTTTTTCATAAGCAAGGAGAAGACCAGCATTTGGTGCAAGAGCTTTTGTAGCTGGAAGTCCATACTCAGGGTCAAGAAGCATAGAGGATGCGTATTTTGTCAATTCATCTGCAACCAAAACTTTGAGTTCTTCCATTTGAGCGACTGTTGGCTCTTCTGTTTGGTATTGAGCCATGAGGCGTTTCAAAGCACCACGTTGGTCAAAAGCAAGAGCTGAGATGATTCCATTCTCGTCAGAGAGTTTTTGCAAGCAGGCTACTTTATTGGAACTTAATTGTAATTTACTCATAGACACTTCCTTATTTTTGATAGTCATGAATGATAACACCTTGTACCACACGGTTTACTGTACCTGTAGGAGATGGTGTATCTGGTTTATTTTCTACCTTGAGTGAAGTCAATAGGGCAAAGAGTTGGGCATAAACGATGTAAGGGAAGACACGGTAAATATCGTTCAAGACACCGCCACAACCAAGGGCTACTTCTTTGACATTTTCAAGACCAAAGGCTTGATCACTCAAGAGCACAACACGACGAGCAATCTGATCACCAGCCACTTCACGAACCAAGTCCAAGTCGTACTTGCGAGTGTAGTCTGTCGTTGTACCAAAGATCAAAACAACTGTATCTTCGTTGATCAATGATTTTGGACCGTGACGGAAGCCGACTGGGCTTTCATACATAGTCGCCACCTGACCAGCTGTTAATTCCAAAATCTTGAGCTGAGCTTCATGAGCAAGTCCAAAGAAAGGACCAGCGCCTAGGTAGATAACACGATTAAAGTCGAGGTCAACCAACTCTTTGACATCTTCTGCATTGTCTAGAACTTTGCGGACAAGGCTAGACACAACTTCAAAACGTTCAGCTTTCACAGCAAATTCTGTAGGATCAAAGACCAAGAGAGCTGTTAGCATCATGGACGTAAAGCTAGAAGTCATGGCAAATCCAGCGTCATTGGAAGCAGCTGGTTGCAAGAGCAAAAGATTGCGATCATCGCCATGAGCCTGAAGAGCCAATTTCCCTTCTGCAGCACATGTAATGGTCACTTGATAGAGGTCATCCACCAAGGCTTTAGCCAAATCAACCGTTGCCACACTTTCAGGTGAATTTCCACTACGAGCAAAGGAAACAAGGACAGTCGCCACATCTTTTTTCAGATAGGTTTCTGGATTGGCAACAATATCAGTTGTCGCAATGGCATTGAAATTCCATTTGCGTTCGTCATAGACTTCCTTAAAGTAAGACACCAAGGTATCTCCCACATAAGCAGAAGTCCCAGCACCTGTCAAGATGACCTTGATATAGTCATGTTTATCCGCAATCCCTTGTAGGAAGGCTGCAATTTCTTCCCGTTTCGCTTGATAGGCTTCAAAAGCTTCTTTCCATACATCAGGCTGTTGGTAGATTTCACGAGTCGTGATTTCTGCACCCAGTTCAAGTAATTCTTCTTTTGTGTAATTTAGCATAGAGTTCCTCTAATCTATTGTTGTTTCATTCCTATTGAAAATATGGGAATGGGAGTGACTCCCATTCCCATGTATATTCGATATAAGATGCTCTAAGTTACATCTTATTCATCTTCGTCATCATCGAAGCCCGCTAACAAATCATTGACTTTTACGATGCTTTCTGCAGCACGGCTCTTATAATCCGCATCTGCACCTGTAAGGCTTGCATTGATAAATTCAATCACCATTGGAAGATTCATCCCTGCGTAGAGTTCAATGTCGCGGCCTTCCATAATCAAACGGCTTACCACGTTACAAGGTGTTCCGCCGAGAAGGTCCGCAAAGACTAGGAAATCATCCAACCCTTCGATAGCAGCTTCAAATTTTGCAGTAAATTCTTCTGGACCATCTTCTGGAAGAAGAGCCACTGCATGAATGTTGTCCTGTGGACCCATGATCATTTCTGTGCTACCTTTAAGTTCTTCACAGAAACGACCATGACTCACCAAAATTAATGATTTACTCATAAATTATGCGCCCATTCCAAGCAAGAATTTACCGATGAATGAAAGACCTACTGCAAGAACGATAATGATACCGATCGCTTTAGTAGAGTTCATACCTTTCTTACCAAGCAACCAGAAGATAAAGGCAGTAAAGATTGCTGGAAGCAAGCGTGGGAAGATTGAGTTCAAGATGTCTTGGAAGTCAATCATCTTTTCACCGATTGGCAATTTGTAAGAAATCTCAAAGTTGATCATTGTTGCTACAAGAGCACCCATCATGAAGACACCAAGTACAGATGCAGCGTCAATCAAAGCTGTCAAGGTACTTTGCATGTTGTTGATGAGGTTAACCCCTTCTTTGTAGGCAAATTCCAATTGTTTCCAACGGAAGATGTCATAAGCAACTGCAACTGCGATCCAAAGGAAGATACCCCATGGTTGGCCAGCGATAGCCATAGTTGCTGCGATAGATCCCATGATAGCAGGTACAAGTGAACCAAAGATTGTATCTCCAAGAGGAGCGAATGGTCCCATCAAACCTGTCTTGATACCGTTAACGGCATCTTTTGAACCCACACCATCTTTTTCTTCCATGGCAAGGTCAAAACCAGCGATAATAGTGTGGAAGAATGGTGAAGTATTGAAGAATTGAGTATGAACTTTCATCATTTCTTTCAATTCAGGAGTTCCATCCCCATACATTTTACGTAATTGTGGCAAGATCATGTAAAGGTAACCAGAAGCTTGCATACGTTCGTAGTTCCAACCTAATTGGAAAGTAAACAAGCTACGTTTGTTGATTTGATTAAAATCTTCTTTTGTTAGTTTGTAATTAGAATTCGTCATCTTCGATTTCCCCACTTTCTGATGGTGTAGAAGGTGCTGCTACAGCAACTTTTTGGCTGTTCTTGAAGTGAACAACTGCAAGGAAGATACCCACGATAGAGATACCGATCATAGACAATCCTTTGAAGTTGTTAACAAAGCCAATTTTTTCAGCAACTTCAGCAGGAAGAGTGCCAATGATTCCAGCAACTGCTCCACCAAGACTTGTTACGTTTGAGTAAAGAACAGTCAACATAGCTGTCAAACCGAATCCCATAGCAAGGTAGTGAAGGTTACGTTTAACTGGAAGGTAACGAAGCAAGATAGCGAATCCAAGACCTGGAAGCATACGACCTGCAAGAGTCAAACCGTCTGCAACCCATTGGTATTCTTTAACAAGGTTTACAACACCTTGTACGAATTCTCCACCGAAAGCAAGGGCGAAGAATACTGGAAGGGCACGAGAAAGAGCCCATGGAATCGCACCAAGTAGGTAGTTGCGTTCGATACCTTTGTAGTCAAAGCGTTCGATCGCAGCATCAATACGGTGTGCAAAGAAAGTAGTTGTCATACGTCCAAGAACGTCGAAGTATGTCAAAAGTGCTGCTACTGGTACAGCGATTGTTGTAATCGCAAGATCTGTATCAATACCTTGAGAGATAGAGAATGCTGTTGCAAGAACCGCACCAGAAGTTGCGTCGATACGAGAAGCACCACCAAAGGTACCAACCCCGAGAACGAACAACTGCAAGCTACCACCGATAAACAAACCAGTTGTCACATCTCCCATGATCAAACCAGTAATGAAACCAGCGAATACAGGGGAACCTGCAGATGAAACGATTGTCAACTCATCACAGATT
Organism: Streptococcus oralis subsp. oralis; assembly: GCF_002096495.1. Taxonomy (GTDB): domain Bacteria; phylum Bacillota; class Bacilli; order Lactobacillales; family Streptococcaceae; genus Streptococcus; species Streptococcus oralis_CU. The sequence goes on from NZ_NCUO01000008.1 coordinate 92,719, forward strand.
TGATAAGCTGAGTACAAAGTGAGAAGTAAAATTTGCCACCATTGTATCATAACAATGACCTCCTAAAAATTTTTTCCTATTTTAATAAGCTCAAAAAGTCTGAAACTGGATCATTTGGAACCATTTGAGCAGTGAGTTTCACACCTTTTTCTGCTAGTTTGTGGAAATCTTCCACATCCTTGTCTACCACGTTGATAGAACGTGTGATAGAGCGAGTTTCTGGTGTTTGAGACATATTGCCGACGTTGAGTGTTTCAAGCGGAACACCTGCTTCGACCAAACCAAGGAAACGGTCTGGTTTACGTGCAACGATAAAGAGACGTTGGCTATCGTATTTACCAGCAAGGATATTTGCTGCTGCTTTCTCAACTGGCAAGATACTGAGTTTCACACCTGGTGGTGTCGCAAGTTTCAAACCACTCTTTTCAATATCGTTGTTAACAACTTCGTCGTCTACAACCATAATGCGTGAAACATTTAGTTTTCCAGCCCAAAGATTGGCTACTTGACCGTGGATCAAACGTCCATCGATACGGCATCCTACAATTGTCATAAGTTTTCCCCCTTTATGTGTTTTAGTGTAGGTTTACGAGTTAAATGAATCTCTTCTTTATATTCGCCCTCAGTTTCAAAGATGATGATGCGGTTAGCACCTTCCTTGAGATAGCTATGAGGGATATAAAGTGAGAGGGTCGGGCCGACGTTCCAGAAACGTCCTAAGTGACGCCCGTTGACAAAGGCAACTCCCTTACCAAACTCAGACAAGTCTAAGTAGGTATCCTTCGGCTCTTCGACCGTAAAGTCGAAAGCGTAAAAGGCTGGCTGTCCTTCTGTCCATCCTTTTGAAAAATCAATCTTCTCAGGATTATCCAGTGGCAGTGGATATTGTTTCCAATTCAGTAAGAAATGTAGATCTTTGCAGACACCTGTACGAATTCCTTTACGTTGCGTATCTGCCAAGAACTTATGACCGTAGTTGACACGCCCCATATTTTCAATCAAGATGTCAATCTCTGAAAAGCCTTCTCGATTGCCCTGACAGTAGATATCTTCACCAATCTCTGTCTGGTATTGAGTAGCAATCCATTGACCATCTACAAAGAGTTGAGCTCGGTCACGTCCATCGATGATACGGAGACGTTCCTCTTCTGCATCCCAACTTGCCTCAGTGCGGTAGAGAAGGTAGCCATAGCTTTGACCAAGTTCTTCCATCGCTTTTGGATAGAGGCTTTCAGTTGGACTAGAGAGACTATCCAGGGTTTCAAACAAGGAAACTTTTTCGACCAATGGAATGGACCCTATCTCCATGCTTTCCTTATAGAGTGGTTCCAACTGTGGATACTCTGGGAAGTGGGTTGCCATCATCTTCTTGACTGCTAGGTATTTAGCAGTTGGATTTCCTTCTTCATCCAGAAGGGCATCATAGTCGTAAGATGTGACTTGTGGCAAATCCAGAGTTCCTCGAGCCGAGCAACCATTCATGAAACCAAAGTTTGTACCACCATGGAACATGTAAAGGTTGATAGAGCCTTGCTCCAATACCTCTCGAACAGCTTCTGCCAATTCTTTAGGATCACGAGTGATGATGGGTTCTTTCCAACGGTTGAACCAACCATCCCAGAATTCCATACACATGAGGGGCCATTTCTTGCCATGCTCATCAAAGAATTCCTGCATCTGTGAAAAGTTGTACGGAGCTTTAGAACCGAAGTTTCCTGTCACAAAGAGATCGTCTTCGATCAAGGTTCCGGCTTTCAGAGTAGCCCTCCATGGGCCATCTGAAGTAAAGAGTGGGCAATCAATCCCTCGGTCTTCCATCAATTTCCGAATTGCTCGTAGATAAGACTTATCTTCTCCATAAGAGCCATATTCATTTTCGACTTGCATCATAAGAATGTTTCCACCATTATCCAACAAGCGAGGCACAAGCCTTGGCAATAATTGGTCATAATAGCGAGCAACAGCCTCGATGTAGGCCGGGTCGGACGAGCGAATTCGCATGTCCTTTGTCAAGAGCCAAGCCGGCAAGCCACCAAATTCCCATTCCGCACAGATAAATGGAGACGGGCGTACAATGGCATAGAGACCTAGATCTTGTGCAATTTGAAGAAATCTCTCCAAATTTCTGGCACCTTCAAAATCAAACTCCCCTTCAACAGGTTCGTGTAAATTCCAAGCCACATAGGTCTCGACTGTATTAAAGCCAAGCGCCTTTAAGTTATAGAGAGAATGATACCAATCCTCTGCTGGAATCCTAAAATAATGAATGGCGCCGGACAAAATCTTGAACGGTTTTCCGTCTAAATAGAAATCGTCCTCAATTTTAAATCTGGTCATGTTATTACCTCTGACGAATTAAGTTTGCGCTTTCATTTATTATAATATTAACTATAATCAAATCTTTTGCATTTGTCAATAGGTTTTAGAAAATTATTTAAAATTTTTCTATTTTTTTACTTACCGTTTACCGAAATTATCTAAAAATAGCATGAAAACGATCTTTTTATGTATGATAATTCACAAGAACATCAAATGAATTTTTTTACATGTAAAATAACATTTTTAGTCTATTATTTTAATTTTTTGACCTTAATACTACTCTTTTCTCTATATTTGTGGTAAAATCAAAATTGGAGAAAGAGAATCGAGGTGAAATTTATGGCTATTCCTAAATACCAATATATTAAAGATGAATTAAAAAATAAAATCATCTCTGGTCAATTTGCAAGTGGAGATAAATTTTATACAGAAGCCGAATTGATCGCGATGTACGATGTGAGTTCAATCACAGTTGTTCGTGCCTTGAACGACCTTGCTAAAGACGGCTACATTGTCCGCCAACAAGGTAAAGGTACTTTCGTTTCACGTGCCCGCAAGCACAAACTCGTTGAGTTTTCAGATGTCGAAATCTTTGAAACAAAAGACGATAAAGTTACTGTCCTTTCTATCGAGCGCGGAAACAAACTTGAATATTTAGATAAACTTGGACTACGTGGAGATCAATTCTACTATAAGATTGAACGTATTCGTCAGACAAACGACGTGACATACATCTACCACACATCTTATATTCCTGAGCAATACATCAATGCCAACTATCCAAATCTTGACTATTATAGCTCTATCTATACACGTTTCAAATTGGATTACCGCATTCACATGAGTGATGAACATTTTGAGGAAATCAACGAAATCGCATTCCCAACTCCAGAGCATGCTGCTTCTGTACTCGGAATCGATACACAATTCCCAACTGTCTTCCAAACGAAGACTACAAAACTTGAGGCCACTGGCCAAGTCCTTGCCTATAGTGAAACTTATAAGCGAGCAGACTACTACAAAATCAAATTCATCTCATGTAACCGAGGTCATTAAGAAAAAGCCTGAGCCTAGCTCAGGCTTTTTCTGTATTCATTATAGCACGAGAAAGAAGTTGTGAAAACACTATGAAGGGCTCTTATTTAATTAGTAGCATTTTTACTAAAAACAAGTTAAATACTTGCTTCGTTTTTCCTTCTATCTTTATCTTTTATTGGCAATTTTCTCCTAAATCTTATGTTTTCCTCCATTTATTATAGTTCTTATATAAACCCACTTGACATTTTACCCCTTAGATAATAAAATAAAATTGGTTTTATGTAAACGCTATCATATATGATAATAACAAGGAGGTTTTGTCATGAAACTAGAAAAGAAACAGCGCTTCTCCATCCGTAAATACGCAGTTGGAGCAGCTTCTGTACTTATAGGATTTGCTTTTAGCGCACAAGTCGCAGCTGCCGACGGGATTACTCCGACTCCAACAGCTGGGGAAACAGTTCAAACTGTCCAGGAGAGTCCGCAAACACCCAATGAGGCTGGAGAGTCCAAGGCCCCAGAAAAACTGGAAGAAAAGGCTGAAGAACCTGTAAAAGAGGAGATCAAAGAAGACACGGAGGCTCCTCATACAGTTGCTCCAAAAACGGAAGAAACAACTGCACCAGCTGTGACAGAAAATGCTAGTCCTACTCCGACTACTGAGAAAGAAAGTCCTGCTCCAACTGAAGTTCCTGCAGAAAACTCTCCTTCAGAAAAGAAAAATGAAGCAGCCACACCTGCAGTAACCACACCTGCAGTAGCCACTCCTAGTACGGAACGAGCAGCTCAGGTAAATGAAAAACTGGCTAAACGAAAAATGATCTCAATTGATGCTGGACGCAAGTACTTCTCGCCTGAGCAACTCAAAGAAATCATCGACAAAGCTAAACACTATGGTTATACTGATCTTCATTTACTAGTTGGAAATGATGGCATGCGTTTCATGCTGGACGACATGACGATCAAAGCCAATGGCAAAACCTATGCAAGCGATGATGTCAAACGTGCACTCGAAAACGGAACCAATGCCTACTACAAGGATCCAAACGGCAACCATTTGACAGAGAGTCAAATGACGGACTTGATCAACTATGCTAAAAACAAAGGCATTGGTCTCATCCCAACTGTAAACAGCCCTGGTCACATGGATGCGATTTTGCATGCCATGAAAGAACTAGGCATCCAAAAACCGAACTTCAACTACTTTGGTAAGGAATCTGCTCGTACCGTTGACCTTGATAACAAAGAAGCTGTTGAGTTTACCAAAGCCCTGATCGACAAGTATGCTGCATACTTTGCTGGCAAATCTGACATCTTCAACATCGGACTAGACGAGTACGCCAATGATGCTACAGATGCCAAAGGCTGGAGCGTTCTTCAAGCCTATAAATGGTATCCAGAAGATGAATTCCCAGACAAGGGTTATGATAAATTTATCGCCTACGCTAATGACCTTGCTCGCATCGTCAAATCTCACGGCCTCAAACCAATGGCTTTTAACGACGGTATCTACTACAATAGCGACACTAGTTTTGGAACCTTTGACAAAGACATCATCGTTTCTATGTGGACTGGTGGATGGGGCGGATACGACGTCGCTTCTTCTAAACTTCTAGTTGAAAAAGGCCACCAAATCCTTAATACCAACGATGCTTGGTACTACGTCCTCGGACGAAATGCCGATGGCCAAGGATGGTACAACCTTGACCAAGGACTCAATGGTATCAAGAACACTCCAATCACTTCTGTACCAAAATCTGATGGGGCTACTATCCCATTCATCGGTGGTATGGTAGCTGCTTGGGCGGACACCCCATCTGCACGCTATTCACCATCACGCCTCTTCAAACTCATGCGTAGCTTCGCAAATGCCAATGCTGAATACTTCGCAGCTGACTATGAGTCTGCTGAGCAAGCCCTGAAAGAAGTCCCAACAGACCTTAACCGCTATACTGCAGAAAGTGTCGCAGCTGTCAAAGAAGCTGAAAAAGCCATTCGCTCACTCGATAGCAACCTCAGCCGTGCCCAACAAGACACCATTGACCAAGCAATCGCGAAACTCCAAGAAGCTGTCAGCAATTTGACCTTCACACCAGAAGCTCAAAAAGAAGAAGACGCGAAACGTGAAGTTGAAAAACTTGCCAAGAACAAGGTAATCTCCATCGATGCCGGACGTAAGTACTTCACGCTCGACCAACTCAAACGCATCGTAGACAAGGCGAGCGAACTCGGCTACTCTGATGTGCATCTTCTCCTAGGAAATGATGGACTTCGCTTCCTCCTTGATGACATGACCATCACAGCTAACGGCAAAACTTATGCAAGTGACGATGTCAAAAAGGCCATCATCGAAGGAACAAAAGCTTACTACGATGATCCAAACGGAACCACTCTTAGTCAAGCTGAAATCACTGAATTGATCGAGTACGCAAAATCAAAAGGCCTCGGACTCATCCCAGCGATCAACAGCCCAGGTCACATGGATGCCATGCTCGTCGCTATGGAAAAACTTGGAATCAAGAATCCTCAAGCCAACTTTGACAAGGTCTCCAAAACAACCATGGACCTTGAAAACGAAGAGGCCATGAACTTTGTCAAAGCCCTCATCGGCAAGTACATGGACTTCTTTGCAGGCAAGACAAAGATCTTCAACTACGGTACAGACGAATATGCCAATGATGCCACCAACGCGCAAGGCTGGTATTATCTAAAATACTACAATCTCTATGGTAAGTTTGCTGAGTACTCTAACACTCTTGCTGCCATGGCCAAAGAAAGAGGCCTTCAACCAATGGCCTTCAACGATGGTTTCTACTACGAAGACAAGGATGATGTTGAGTTTGACAAGGATGTCATCATCTCTTACTGGTCTAAGGGATGGTGGGGTTACAACCTTGCAACGCCTCAGTACCTAGCAAGCAAAGGTTACAAACTCCTCAACACCAACGGAGACTGGTACTACGTGCTAGGTAATCACAAACCAGATGAAGCTTACCCACTATCAAAAGCACTTGAAAACTCTGGCAAAGTACCATTTAACCAGCTTGCATCTACCAAATATCCTGAGGTAGACCTTCCAACCGTCGGAAGCATGCTTGCTATCTGGGCAGACAGACCAAGTGCTGAGTACAAGGAAGAAGAAATCTTTGAACTCATGACTGCCTTTGCAGACAATAATAAAGACTACTTCCGCGCTAACTACAATGCCCTCCGTGAGGAACTTGCTCAAATCCCTGCAAACTTGGATGGATACAGCAAGGAAAGCTTGGAGGCCCTAAATGCAACGAAAGAAGCTCTCAACTACAACCTCAACCGTAACAAACAAGCCGAGTTAGACGCTCTCGTAGCCAAACTCAAGGCAGCCCACCTAGGCCTCAAACCAGCAGCAACCCACTCAGGAAGCCTTGATGAAAATGAACTAGCTGCCAATGTTGAAACCAAACCGGAACTCATCACAAGAGCAGAAAAGATTCCATTTGAAGTTATCAAGAAGGAAAATCCGAACCTCCCAGCCGGTCAGGAAAAGATCATCACACCAGGTGTAGAGGGCGAACGTACTCATTACATCTCTGTCCTTACTGAAAATGGAAAACAAACAGAAACGGTTCTAGATAGCCAAGTGACCAAAGAACCTGTGACCCAAGTGGTTGAAATCGGCGCCCCTATTACTCACAAAGGAGATGAAAGTGGCCTTGCTCCAGCTGCCGAAGCGAAACCAAGGCTGGATATCCAAGAGGAAGATATTCCGTTCACTACTGTGACACGTGAAAATCCACAATTGCCACTCGGACAAACGCAAGTCATCGTTACTGGTGTAAATGGTCGCCGTACGATTTTCTACTCTGTCAGCACTACTGCTGACGGCAAGGAAGAAAGAACACTTGTCAATAGTGCGGTATCGCAGGAAGCGGTCGCTCAAGTTGTTGAAGTCGGCACTGCCGTTGAGAAAGCTGAGCAAACTGCACCAACTACTGCCAAAGCAGATGAAAAACAACTCCCTGCAACAGGAAGTCAAGATTCTGCAGGCTTGGTCGCAGCAGGCCTCATGGCGACTCTAGCAGCCTACGGACTGACTAAGAGAAAAGAAGACTAAGATTCTTCTAGGAGAATACGAAAAAGCGAGATTGAATCTCGCTTTTTATTGTTAGGATTAATCACCAAGTCCTATACGTTCAAAGATATCATCCACTCGTTTAGTGTAGTATGCAGGATTGAAGATTTCGTCGATCTCCTCTTGAGTGAGGCGTGATGTCACTTCTGGATCTGCTTCGAGAAGCGGTTTGAAGTCTACTTGGTTGTCCCAAGAGTGGGCTGTTTTTGGTTGCACCAAGTCATAGGCTTGCTCACGGGTCATACCTTTTTCAATCAAGGTCAACATCGCCCGCTGGCTAAAGATAAGACCAAAAGTTGAGTTCATGTTGCGGATCATGTTTTCAGGGAAAACCGTCAAGTTCTTGACGATATTTCCAAAACGGTTGAGCATGTAGTCAATCAAGATGGTTGTATCTGGTGCGATGATTCGCTCAGCTGATGAGTGAGAGATATCACGTTCGTGCCAAAGGGCTACGTTTTCATAAGCTGTGACCATGTGACCACGGATCACACGCGCCAGACCTGTCATGTTCTCAGAACCGATAGGGTTGCGTTTGTGAGGCATTGCTGAAGACCCTTTTTGACCTTTAGCAAAGAACTCTTCCACTTCGCGTTGTTCAGACTTTTGCAAACCACGGATCTCTGTTGCCATACGTTCGATTGAAGTCGCGATGCTAGCAAGAACTGCAAAGTACTCAGCGTGAAGGTCACGAGGAAGGACTTGTGTAGAGATTTCTTGAGCACGGATACCCAACTTGTCGCAGACGTATTGCTCCACAAATGGTGGGATGTTGGCAAAGTTACCAACCGCACCAGAAATCTTACCAGCTTCCACGCCAGCAGCCGCATGTTCGAAACGCTCAATGTTACGTTTCATTTCGCTGTACCAAGTTGCCAATTTAAGACCAAAAGTTGTAGGCTCAGCGTGCACACCGTGGGTACGTCCCATCATGATAGTAAACTTGTGTCCTTTCGCTTTATCAGCGATGATGTTGAGGAAGTTTTCAAGATCCTTACGGATGATGTCGTTGGCTTGCTTGTAAAGGTAACCGTAGGCCGTATCCACCACGTCGGTAGAAGTCAACCCATAGTGCACCCACTTGCGCTCTTCACCAAGAGTCTCAGAAACCGCACGAGTGAAAGCCACCACATCGTGGCGAGTCTCCTGCTCAATCTCCAAAATACGGTCGATGTCAAAGTCCGCCTTCTCGCGAATCAAAGCCACATCTTCCTTAGGGATTTCCCCCAACTCAGCCCATGCCTCATCAGCCAAGATTTCCACCTCAAGCCAAGCACGGTATTTATTTTCTTCACTCCAAATGTTCGCCATCTCAGGGCGACTATATCTATCAATCATGTTTAATTTTCCTTTCTTTTTTAAAAAAATTAGAAATATTATCTACTTCTATTCAAAAGATCTTTAGCTTTCTCTAATCTCAATTGCCAACTTGCTTTTTTATCTTCTTGTGAACTCCTTAGGATCGCTTCTTCTAAAATTAAAATCTCATCTGCATATTGTTTCAAACTACGAAAAGTTTTTGAATATTCATTATATAAGGCTGGTGCGTCATATCCTAAAGCTCGAGCTCTATCATATAAAGCTATAGCCTGCTCTATTTCACCTTGTTTTCTTAGTTTTTGACCTTTCTGAAACAAAGGAAAGCCTTGGTCAAATGCCTTATCAAAATCATTCAAATTCTTAATTTTCTCAATTGGAATTCTATTATATGAACTACGTAAAGAATTAAAACTATACGATAAATCCTCATGACTTGGTAAACTTAATTGTTTTAAATATTTCCATACATCCATTAAATGATAACATGGGATTTTGCAACCAATTCTTTCCTCTGCATTTTTCATATTTACTTCATAATTGACAACAGAGTCATCAGATAGATAAATCCAAGAAGTAACTGATTTAGCAAAGCGAGTTTTCAAAATAGTTGAATTAATTTGTTTTAACCATCTTTGGACATCTGATAAATATTTATTGAATTCTCCCCCGTAAACAATTGTAGCCTCTTGTTGTGAAATACTTCCTTCAACAAAATACACCTTTTGTAGCATAGCTAGTTCAACTTCATCAAAAGCCTTGTGCTGAACTTTAAAATAATGTTCATCTATTTCACTTGCAAATAGTACAGGCGAGGTCTCAAATTTATAAGGTGGCGTTGACAAAGCAGGTCCGTATCCATTATCACGTTTAGTATCAAACGGTATAATTCTATTTGTTAATCTATGCGTTGTTTCATTTAAGATTCTTTTGATTTCTGTAGACTCGTACTCAAGGGCCTCTTCTTCTGATAAATTATCTTTTAGAATTTCTATAACTGTCTCATACTGAGCTCTTATTTTCTCTGCTTCGTACGCTCTATCGTGTTTACTGTGTGCTCTATCGCCTTTCCCTTTACCAATATAGAATATTTCTCCAGTATCCTTGATTTTCCAAGCATAAACATAATACTCGTTATTAAAAGAAGTTATCGGATTGTTTCTGTCCGTTTCTTCAATTTGAATATTATTTCTATACAATGGAGAAAAAGAATTTTTTGACTCACAAGCAAAACAAGTACCTTCTTGATTGACTCTTAAGAATATTCCTTTTTTCCCACAAACTACACACTTAGCCATTATTTTTTCTCACTCAAATTCTTCTTTCCCAATCCACACAGATGGATAATGATCCAGTGTATTTAAATCTGTATCCAGAGGTAGATCATAGATGGCTAAATAGTTTTCAGGATATTGTGCAACTAGCTCTTCATACTTAGCTTTCACTTTTTCGTGATTACTACTAGCATACAAGACTTCGACGACTGCTCCTGTCTTGTCTTTTTCGATAAATGCGTTGACAATGATTTGAATCATAGTAATCGATAAAGCCCGGAGTCCGTATCCAGTTTAGAAGATACGGGGACCTTGTTCCTTTCTGTTTAAAATATTTATTGCAGAATATATTAGTTAAGCTAGATAACATATCTCTCTCAGTTTTTATACTTTCCATATGAGTAAAGACTTTATATATTACTTAATCAAATACCGAGTATGCCATTTCATTCTTTATCTGATCAAATTAGACTATATTTTTTGTTAATTTCTTTTAACTGCTCTTGCATTTGTCGTTCAGTATGCCAAGCATCACCACTATAATCATCCATCATTAACTTTTCATAATGTTTAATAAACTCTTTAACATTATCATATTGTCTTAAGTTAGAATCTTCCGATACCCTATATGTAATATAAGCTACATAGTTTATATAAGAACGAAATTTTAAATAATCAAATGTTGATGTTGAGTGGCGTTTTTGCCCTGTAGATGTCATTGTATAATAATATAAGTGGCTGATTCTATCTAATATTTTTTCAAAAAACAAAGTGTTGCTTTGTAAAAAACGACTTTCACAGAAATCGACATCTAGCAATCTTGAATCAGTTTGTTTTAATAGAAAAAGCAACGTATTTATCAATGTATCTGGATTTGCATCACTAAAAATTTCATCGATAAATTTCCAGAAGTTATTAGAAAACTCCTCACAAAAATACCTGAATTGATAATTTTTTTTCAAAATCTCTAAACTAGTAAAAAGTTTAATCATTTCATTATGAAAATTATATTTACCAGTACATATATATAAATAAATTTCTTCTTCTTCAGAAAAACTTTTACTTATTTGTTTTGAGTATTTATTGTCTTGAAAGACCTTTGATAAAAAATCTATGATGATGTTTGGATACTCTTCATTGTAATCAGAACCAATCAAATATTTTTTTATTAGACTTTTAATAACAATACTCTTATTATCAATCGAAAAGTTATCAAACTGGTCAAATAAGTCATCTAAATATTTTGAGTCATTATTCGAATACTTAACTACTTTATCTAATTCATCTAGCCAAGCATCTATCGTCCCATTTATTACAAAATATGGATAAATATACTGGATTTCATTCCACAACTCCAATACAGTTGACTCAGATATTAATCTATCCTTAGCGTGAGCAGCATTGTTTCTGAGAACTCTCATATGCGAACATTTTTGTTTTATTTTATCAGGTAATCTAAATACATTATTAGTATCTTTAGCTTGGATTAATATCTCATTAACCGTTTGTTCCCACTCATCTTCATTTTGAAGGGATTTAATCTTCTCCTCCCATCGAGCCTCTTTTATATCCTGTTTATTTTCAGGACAATCGGACATAAAATTAGATGGGGTCCCCCGATAATCAATAGCCAATTTTGCAATATATTTATGATTTGCAAGATAAGAAAAAATATACGAAGCCTTATATGCTTCAACCTGATAGCACTTCAATGACTCTTGATATAGTTCGTCATCTTCAAAACCATTATCTATTAACCATTTTTTAAATTCTCTTACTTCCATTTTCTAATCAATCCCTTTCCCAAACTCTTCAACCTCTTCCGGCACACTACTAAACAAAGTCACATGTCCCATCTTGCGGTTGTGCTTCGCTTCTATTTTACCATACATATGGAGGTGGACGCTTGGATTTTCTGCGACATACTTTTCAGCAGCCTCGACGTGTTGGCCGAGGACGTTGAGCATGACTGCAGGCGCATGCAATTTGATAGCTGGCAATGGTGCTCCGAGAACACCCAAGATATGGGTGTCAAACTGGGAGAAGTCACAGGCTTCGATGGAATAGTGCCCAGAGTTGTGTGGACGTGGGGCGATTTCATTGACAATGATGTCGTCAGCAGTCGCAAACATTTCCACGCACAGCGTTCCAGACAAGTTGAGTTGCTCAGCGATTCTCACGGCCATGGCTTTGGCTTTCTCAGCTAAACTTTCAGAAATTCGAGCAGGCACAATGGTTTTTGAAAGAATGTTGTTTCGGTGAATATTTTCCTGAACTGGGAAAACCGTAACATCCTTGCCATTCCCTGATACAATGACAGAAATTTCAAGGTCAAAGTTGACGAATTCTTCCAAGACACAGTCTGCTGAGTCTGCTAGCGCATAGGCTTCTGCCAAATCTGCTTCTGAGCGAATGACTTTTTGTCCATGCCCATCGTAGCCACCTGTCGCGGTCTTGAGGACATAGTTTTTAGACAGGTCCATATCTGCCAAATCTTGGCTTGAGATCACAACCTTGTAAGGTGCCACAGTGACTTGAGCCTTGTTTGAGAGAAAGTCCTTTTCAAAGATGCGATTTTGGGAGATGCGAAGCAGGTCGGTTCCTTGAGGAAGTTGACCATCCTTGATGACAGCATCCAAACCGTCAGCATCGACATTTTCAAACTCATAGGTGAGGACATCGCAACGCTCAGCCAACTGACGCAGAGCATCCACGTCATTATAAGGCGCCACAATGATTTCCGCTACGCGAGATGCTGGACAATCAGCCGCAGGATCCAGCGCGATAACCTTGTGGCCCATGTAGATAGCAGAAATGGCCATCATTTGACCCAGCTGGCCGCCACCGATAATTCCGATTGTTTTAGATGAGCTCATTTGACGACTCCTCTGCGATTTTTCCTTGTTCTTCTGCAAAATCTGCCAAAGCTGTCGCGATAGCCTGATTCTCTACTGAAAGGAGACGGAGGGCAAAGAGAGCCGCATTTGTCGCACCTGCTTCACCGATAGCCATAGTTGCGACTGGTACTCCACCTGGCATCTGAACGATGGAATAGAGTGAATCCACGCCACTAAGAGCGCGCGACTTGACCGGTACCCCGATGACAGGAAGGGTTGTTTTCGCTGCGACCATACCTGGCAAATGGGCTGCGCCGCCAGCACCCGCAATAATGACCTTGATGCCACGACTACGGGCTTCTTCAGCATGGCGGAACATAAGATCTGGCGTACGGTGGGCAGAGACAACTTTCTTTTCGTAGGCTACACCAAAGCGATCTAGGACTTCTGCCGTTTTTTGCATGGTTGCCCAGTCGGATTTTGAGCCCATGATGATGGAAATTACTGGTTTCATTTTTAATCCTTTTTCTTCCTTTTTTTGACAATCACCTTAGGTTGTGAGGGACGGCAGCAGCCACCAAAGGTGTCTCATGCCTAAATCGGAAGCCCAAGGTCTTCCGATTTCCCTGAACGATTGGCTTATAATCCAATCGTTCTTTCACAACGGCGGTGATTGCTCTATATCAGCTCGCTTTCGCTCGCCATGGCAAATATATCTGTTAATCTTTTATGGCCTTGCTTCCGATATCTGTTCGGTAAAAGAGGCCTTCTGTTTTTTGTTGGGAGAGTTCTTGGTAGATGGTTTCTTGGGCTTCTTTGACGGTATCTGCTGTGGTGACGAGCATATAGACTCGTCCGCCGTTGGATAGCAATTCTCTGCTATTTTCCGCAAACTTAGCCCCTGCATAGTAGGTGATGATATCACCCTCTGTCTTAGCTGGCAATTCAACACCTTTTTCATAGTCAAGCGGGTAACCGTTTGATGCGACAACCACACCCAGCGTCACACCCTTGTCCGTCCAAGTGATGTTTGGCTCCTTGCTATCGAGGATATCCGTGATATTTTGTGCAAAGTCAGATGTCAAACGAGGCAGGATAATCTGGGTTTCTGGATCTCCGAAGCGAGCGTTGAACTCGATGACTTTGGGTCCATCTGCTGTCAGGATAAGCCCTGCGTAAAGGACACCAAGATACGGACGACCTTCTTTGATCATACCTTCAAGAACTGGCTTGACAATAGTCTCCTCTGCCGTATCAACTACACTCTGTGGTAAGTGTGGAACTGGCGCATAGGCACCCATCCCACCCGTGTTAGGCCCCTTGTCCCCATCATAGGCACGTTTGTGGTCCTGAGCTGTTGGCATAATGTAGAACTTGTCCCCATTGACAAAGGCAAAAAGAGAAAACTCTTCCCCATCAAGGAATTCCTCGATGACCACACGCGCGCCTGAATCACCGAATTTATTGTCCAAAAGCATCTCGTGAGCGGCTTCGACCGCTTGCTCAACCGTTTCAGCAACGACGACACCCTTACCAAGCGCTAAACCATCTGCCTTGACGACGATAGGAGCGCCTTTCTCCTCGATATAAGCCTTGGCTTCCTCGAAATCTGAAAATGTGCCATAGGCTGCCGTCGGAACGTCGTATTTGACCATGATTTCCTTAGCAAAGTCCTTAGACCACTCCAGCTCCGCCGCCAATCTTGTCGGACCAAAAGCCTTGAGACCAGCTGCATTGAAATCATCCACAATTCCAGCCGCAAGGGCGTCATCTGGACCAATGAAGGACCAATCAATATCTTTGGCTTTTGCAAACTCAATCAATTTAGAATGTTCGGAAATAGAGATATTTACCAATTCCAGACCATCCAAAGTCATTCCGTCATTTCCAGGAGCTACAAAAACTTTTTCAACCTCTTTTGACTCAATCAACTTCTTAGCAATCGCATGTTCACGACCACCCGAACCGACAACTAACAGTTTCATCTCTCAACCTCTTTTGCGAATTATTTACTAATATTATAACACAAACGTTCGCTTTAATCTCGTTCCACTCCGCGTTTTAGGCAAAAAAAGGAAAGAAACTGTTTTCTTTCCTTTACATTCTTAATGTCTAAAATGTCTTACTCCTGTGAAGACCATGGTCAAGCCGTATTTATCAGCCGCTTCGATAGACTCTTGGTCACGGACGGATCCACCTGGCTGGATGATGGCCTTGATACCTGCTTTTGCGATTTCTTCCACATTATCCGCAAATGGGAAAAAGGCATCTGAAGCAAGAACAGCACCGTCAAGACGGTCTTTAGCTTGATCAATGGCGATACGAACAGAGGCCACACGGTTAGTTTGACCTGGGCCGACACCCAGCGTCATGTGGTCGTTGGTGATGATGATACCGTTTGATTTGACATACTTGATAGCCTTCCAAGCGAACTCAAGAGCTGTCGCTTCTGTCTCGGTTGGCTGGCGTTTGGTCACCACTTGCCAGTCAGCTGGGCTCTCTTTGACAACGTCTTGGTTTTGAACGAGGAGTCCACCGACAACACCTGTGTATTCTGCTTCCACTTCACTAGCGTCTTGGGCATCAAATGGCAAGGCAAGAATGCGCAAGTTTTTCTTTTTGTTGGTCAAAATAGCTAGCGCTTCATCCGTATAGCTTGGTGCGATGATGATCTCGAGGAAAACGCCATGCATCTTCTCAGCTGTCGTAGCATCCACCTCACGGTTGAGAACGACAATCCCACCAAAGATAGAAACTGGGTCAGACTCATAAGCGTAGTCCCAAGCAGTCTCGATGTCATCAGCTTGACCAATCCCACATGGGTTCATGTGTTTGAGAGCTACAACCGTTGGACGTTCTTTGAAGTCACGGATGATACGGATAGCAGCATCGGCATCACGGAT
Organism: Streptococcus oralis subsp. oralis; assembly: GCF_002096495.1. Classification (GTDB taxonomy): domain Bacteria; phylum Bacillota; class Bacilli; order Lactobacillales; family Streptococcaceae; genus Streptococcus; species Streptococcus oralis_CU. The sequence goes on from NZ_NCUO01000008.1 coordinate 108,518, forward strand.
ATTGTTAAAGGACAATTCCTTACCGTTAAGCTGTTTGGCTGAAGCGATGGAGTAATCCGTTGGCAAGGCTTTTTGGTAGAAGTCCGCATCCTGTTGTGGGTTCTCACCGTAACGCATGGCTTGCTTGAGGTCATAGGTTAAAGTGAGTTTTTCAGGTTTGCTTTCTCCCACTTGTGCTGTGAAATACTCTGCAATCAAGGCATCATAAGCTGCTGTGTGACGAAAAACCTTAGCCGCTAAACGTTGGCGAGTTTCGTAAGTCGTTTCACCATTGGCTGACAATTCGTCAAGAACCACCGCATAATCCACTGGGTCTACCACAACTGTTACGCTGGCGTGGTTTTTAGCTGCTGAACGAAGCATAGATGGCCCGCCGATATCGATGTTTTCAACTGCGTCAGCGTAGGTCATATCTGGTTTGAGGATTGTTTCCTTGAAAGGATAGAGGTTGACCACCACAAGGTCAATGAGCTCAATCTGATTATCCTTGGCTGCTTGAAGGTGACTATCCAAGTCACGACGAGCGAGGAGCCCACCGTGGATATTTGGATGAAGGGTCTTGACACGACCGTCCATCATTTCTGGGAAGCCCGTCACATCATCGATGGCAATGGTCTCCACCCCAGCATTATCAAGGACAACCTTGGTTCCACCTGTTGAGATGATGTCCCAACCAAGTTTTTTAAGTTCTTGGGCAAATTCAACAATGCCCGCTTTATCTGAGACGCTGATTAAGGCGCGTTTAGTCATGTTTGTTCCTTTCTTTGTATCAAGAGGTGCTTTCACATCATTTACACTAAAGACTGGCGTTCATAGTCTGTAAGCTGATTTCCAAGTTCTTTTAACAGTTTTATGACCTCAAGCTTACTAGTTTCACTTTCGTACACATTTCGCAGTTCTGCATCTGTCGCACCAATCAGGGTTACAAATTCCACTTTTCCATGCGGAGTATCAAGAGGCTTAGCTAAATCATCAGCAGCAGTCAAAAATCCTGTCAGACTAGATTTCTGCTGAGCATCAATTCCTACCGTTTGCTTGGTATAAATGTATTCCTCTGGCAAAACCACTTTACCTGTTTGAAAAATATATCTTGCCACATACTGTAGTAAACCACAGCCATTTTTGATTTCTTCTTCGTCATTATTTGATTTCTTTAACTTAAAAGTTAATTCAATCCCATAACCACTGTATTCAGGGTCGTCGCTTTCTTTTGTATATAACTCTGACAGACCATAGCTGACAAAATGCCAAAAATCTCCCGCATCATAAACACTGATGCCATCAAGCGGATCTGGACCGCCCAACATATACTTGATAACTGTCCCATAGTGAAGTGGATTGGGTTGATCCGGATATAAACGATTAAACTCTGCATCGATCGCATGCCATCCGGGAGTGCTATCATCTGTATTTTCAGCTTCAACAACAATTTTGCCTTCATCTTCAATTGGTGTCTCTTCATCTGAAGATTTTTTCTTAAAAAAATCAAATAACCCCATAATATCCTCCTTATCTGCTGTTGGACCTTCATAAAATCAGCTCTGATTTCGTTTTTATCTTCTCTCCACTCCCAAGCTATCCAGCACCTCTGGATACAACTTGTACTCTGCCTCATGAATCCGAGCTTCAAAGCTTTCGATAGTATCATCTGCTAGACGTGGCACACGGATTTGTTTGATGACCTTGCCTGTATCCACACCTGAGTCCACCCAGTGAATGGTCACACCGCTCTCAGCAACCCCAGCATTCCAAGCGTCCTCAATCCCATGAGCTCCTGGAAATTCTGGAAGGTAGGCAGGATGAATGTTGATAATTCGACCTTCATAAGCTGCTAATAAAGTTGGCCCAACTATTTTCATGTAGCCTGCTAGACAAACCAAGTCAATCTGGTGTTCTTCCAAGAGTTCGGCAAGAGCTGCTTCGTAGTCCGCCTTGTTCTCAAACTCCTTGAGTTCAAAAGCATAGGACAGGACGCCGAGCTTGTCTGCACGTTCCAGCACATAGGCGTCACGATGGTCTGAAAAAACAAATTCCACCGGAAATTCTTCGGCAATCACCTGAAAATTTGAGCCGTTACCAGAGGCAAAAACCGCTATTTTTTTCATTTGATGATGACACTTTCGTTTTCTTTCTTGACGATGCGACCAATTTCATAGACTGGTTCATCCAACAATTCCTTGACGCGACCTACATTTTCAGGGCTAACTGCCAGCATGAGTCCCACACCCATGTTGAAGATTTCAAACATTTCTTCATGCTTGATTTCACCGTATTTTTCAAGGGCTTTGAAAATCGGAAGCACTGGAACCTTGTCTTCTTCAATTTCCGCAGCTAGGTCAGCCGCAAACATACGAGGAACATTCTCGATAAAGCCGCCACCTGTGATGTGGGCAATTCCATTGACCAACTCTTCCTTGATGAGTGGCAAGACAGCCTTGACATAGATACGAGTCGGCTCAAGAAGGACCTCCTTGAGTTTCTTGCCTTCCAATTCCGGCAAGACTTCCTCACCCGTGTAGTCGGCAAAAACACGGCGCACGAGTGAGTAACCATTCGAGTGAATCCCACTTGACGCAAGTCCGAGAAGAACATCACCTTCTGCCACTTTTGAACCGTCAATGATTTGAGATTTTTCAGCCACACCGACCGCAAATCCAGCCAAGTCGTAGTCATCTTCGCCATACATACCAGGCATTTCAGCCGTTTCCCCACCGATGAGGGCTGCGCCTGCCTGCACACAGCCTTCTGCCACACCAGCAACGACTTGTTCTAGTTTAGCTGGTTCATTTTTACCAGTTGCGACATAGTCGAGGAAATAGAGGGGCTCCGCACCTGCAGCGATAATATCGTTGACACACATGGCCACACAGTCCTGCCCGATGGTATCATGCTTATCATACTTGATGGCCAACATGAGCTTAGTTCCGACACCGTCAGTCCCTGAGATCAAGACCGGTTCTTTGACACCTGTTTTTGAGAGGTCAAACATGCCACCGAAACCACCAAGAGCTCCCATGACACCCGCACGCTCCGTGCGAGCCACGTGCTTTTTGATCCGCTCAACAACTTCATAACCCGCTTCAACATCCACACCCGACTGGGCGTACGCATTTTTATTTGCCATTTTATTTTTCCTTTTCTTTGAGAAGATTGCGACGTATTTTTAGATAAACAATTATTTTATCTAAAAATACTAGTCAGGGCTCTAGCTTTGGTCCCATAAGGCAAAGCGTCTACTGACAAATGCTTTAGCTTTTAGTCAGTAGCGAGACGTGGAGCATAAGCATTTTTATTTGTCATCTTCTCTTCCTTTCCTTTCATGGAGAGTCTTTATCCGTCTATTTGTAAAAACTTGTCTTATCCCCCAAACTTCTACGATAGTCTTCCTCATAGTCGTAGAGAGGAGTTGGGTAGTCGCCGTCAAAGTAGGCGACACAAAGACCACCGTTTGGCGCACCTGTTTCAATCCCGATAGAATCAATCAAGCCATCAATCGAAAGATAGGTCAGGCTATCCGCACCAATGATTTGACGAGTTTCTTCGACCGTATGATTGGCCGCAATCAGCTCCTGACGCGTCTGGATATCAATCCCATAAAAACATGGATAAGCTAGCGCTGGACTACCAATAGCAACATGAACCTCAGACGCACCTGCTTCTTTCAAAAGCTGAACGATACGGCGAGAGGTCGTCCCACGAACAATGGAATCATCCACCATAACCACACGTTTGCCTTTGACAACACCCGAAACAGCAGAGAGTTTCATCCGCACCCCTTGCTCCCGCAATTCTTGAGTCGGTTGGATAAAGGTACGTTGCGTGTATTGGTTTTTGATGAGACCCATTTCATTTGGCAGACCAGATTCTTCTGCAAATCCCATAGCTGCGCTGAGCGAGGAATTTGGCACACCGACCACGATATCTGCCTCATGCTTAAATTCACGCGCTAATTGAGCCCCCATACGTTTGCGAGCTGTATGGACATTAACACCATGGATATTAGAGTCAGGACGGGCAAAATAGATATACTCCATAGAGCAAATCGCCAACTGGGTATCATTCGTATAGGTATCGTACTGAATCCCATTGTCATCCACAATCACAATTTCCCCTGGTTTCACATCACGAATCCACTCGGCACCGATGACTTCAAAGGCACAGGTTTCAGATGAAACCACTACTGCTCCGTTTGCCATTTTCCCAATAGAAAGTGGACGGAAACCATTAGGATCAAGCGCCGCAATCAACTTGTCCTCAAATAGCAGGATATAAGCAAAGCCACCTTTTACAAGGCTGAGCGCCTCCTTGATTTTGCCCATCAAGTTCGGATTGTGACTCCGACGAATGAGGTGTGCCAAGATTTCCGAGTCCGAAGTTGAACTGAAAATAGCTCCTCTTTGTTCCAATTCTTGCTTGAGAGATTCGGCATTGGTCAAGTTTCCGTTGTGAGCAAGTCCAAACTGCATATCATGAAAGCGAAAGAGGAAGGGCTGGATGTTATCCACAGAAGCTTCGCCAGCAGTCGCATAACGAACATGTCCAATCGCGCTCGTTCCAGTTAGTTTATCCAAATTAGCTGGATTTCTGAACACTTCTGATAAAAGCCCCATATCACGATGACGCTTCAATTTCCCCTGATCATTGGAGAGGATTCCTGCCCCCTCCTGACCACGGTGCTGAAGACTGTGGAGCCCAAAATAGGTCAATTTTGCAGCATCTGGATGTCCCCAGATACCGAAAACACCACATTCTTCATTAAGAGATTTTACTTCGTATGTCATTTTTTATACCTAATTTTTATTTTTGCATCATTCCTTCAGTAGAGCCGAACGATACGGTAGAAGCTCGTTGCACTCGCAAAACAAACCTTTTACAATCATCAAGAGCTACATGGCTTTTACATTACTGATATTGTCTATCGGAAAAAACACAAATCTTACTTTCCAGTAAAGTATTTAACAGCCGACGCGAACAGGTGCTGGTCTTTATTTCCTGGGATGTTTTGGAAGAGACCGTCTTCATAACGTTCTGAGTGTCCCATTTTACCGATGATTTGACCATTCTTGCTGGTAATTCCTTCGATGGCATTTACAGAACCATTCGGATTGTACTTAGAATCCATACTTGGTTTGCCGTCAAAGTCAACGTATTGGCTAAAGATTTGACCATTGGCACGGAGCTCTGCAAATTCCTCAGCCGTCACGACAAATTTCCCTTCACCGTGCGATACTGGGATGGCATGGATATCGCCCACTTGTACTCCAGCTAACCATGGTGAGTTGGTATTGGCAATTCGAGTTTCCACCATCTTAGCCACGTGCTGGTTGGCATCATTGTAGAAGAGGGTTGGGCTAGTACTGTTAGCATCCTCGAAGTTCCCGTATGGAAGAAGACCTGATTTGACCAAGGCCTGGAACCCATTACAGATACCGATAATCAAGCCACCACGAGCGATAAAGCTATCAATAGCTACACGCACTTTTTCATTGAGCAGGATGTTGACGATAAACTTAGCTGATCCATCCGGCTCATCCGCAGCTGAGAAACCACCCGCGAAGAAAAGGATATTAGCCTTGCCGATATTGTCAACCATAGTTTCAACTGACTTGACAATAGCCTCTTCATTCAAGGTCACGAATGGCACCAAGTTGACTTCTGCACCTTCTTTTTCAAAAGCTTTTGCTGAATCATATTCCGAGTTTGTTCCTGGGAAGACTGGGATGTAAACCACCGGTTTTTCAATAGTTTCCTTGACTTTGATGACTGCGTTAGAAGCGACAGCTGGTACTTCGTCCAATTCTTTAGATTGGGCAAATTCTGTTGGGTAAACTTCTTCCAGTTTCCCTTGGAAGGCACTGTCAAGCTTCTGTCCATCTAGCTTCACACCGTTGACAAGGAGTGTAAAGTCTGCTTTCGTTTGTCCAATCTTCTCTACTCCAGCGATTTCTTCAGGAGATGTGAAGACAAATCCGCCTAATTGAGCTGTCAAGGCTGTTTCAAATTCAGGCAAGGTTACCTCTGCACCAATATGATTCCCAAAAGTAGCAAGAGCCAAGCTTTCAAGGACACCACCGTATTTGACAGCTGATGCAGATGTTACTTTGTGACCAGCTTGGATGGCTTCAAACTGAGCAAAATTAGACTTAATCAAGTCAAAATCAATCTCTGCAGCAAGAGCTTGACCTGGGATGTAGTAGATATTTTCACCAGCAGTCTTGAACTCAGGAGAGAGCACCTTACGGCTATCTGCCGTCGTCACCCCAAAGGCGACCAAGGTTGGTGGTACCGTCAATTCTTCAAAGGTACCAGACATGGAGTCCTTACCACCGATAGATGGCAAACCAAGCTGGATTTGTGCTTCAATAGAGCCTAGAAGGGCGGCTACTGGCTGACCAAAACGCTCAGCTTGCTTGTCCATGCGCTCGAAATATTCTTGGTAAGAGAAACGAGCCTTAGACCAGTTGGCACCAGCAGCCACTAAACGAGCTGTCGCTTCGATAACCGCATAGGCAGCACCGTGGTATGGAGACCATTCTGCCACATAAGGGTTGAAACCTTGCGCCATGACTGACGCAGTGTGAGTCACACCGTGTTGGACTGGCAACTTTTGCACAGAAGCTTCAGTTGGTGTGAGTTGGTAGCGACCACCAAGTGGGTGATTGACCGTTGAACGACCGACCGAACAGTCAAAGATGGTTTGCAAGCCTTTTTGACTCGCATGGTTGAGGTCAGATAGAACCGCAAGGGTATCTGCTTCAAGTGTTTCAGCAGATGTTTGACGTTCTTCTGGAAGCTTGACATCCTTGTCTACCACCTTGGCATCGACAACCACGCGCACACCGTTTGTATCAAGGAAACGGCGTTCCAAGTCGACAATTGTTTCACCATTCCAGTGCATGACAAGATTTGGTTTTTCAGTCACTGTTGCCACAACAACAGCGTCAATATTTTCTTTATTACATTCAGCAACGAAGGCATCTACGTCCTCAGGACGCACCACAACTGCCATCCGTTCTTGTGATTCAGAAATGGCAATTTCTGTACCGTTCAAACCTTGGTATTTAAGAGGAACCTTGTTGAGGTCGATTTCAAGACCATCTGCCAATTCACCGATAGCCACACAGACACCACCTGCTCCAAAGTCATTGGACTTCTTGATGAGACGAGTGACATCGCCATTACGGAAAAGGCGTTGGATCTTGCGCTCTTCGATGGCATTCCCTTTTTGAACCTCAGCACCGGCAGTCTCTACAGACTCAACTGTTTGAACCTTAGAAGACCCTGTCGCACCACCAACACCATCACGCCCAGTCTTGCCACCTAGCAAGATAATCACATCACCCGCTTCAGGTTTTTCACGGACTACATTTTCCTTAGGAGCAGCACCAACAACGGCACCTAGCTCCATGCGTTTAGCTACAAACCCTGGGTGGAAGTATTCACGAACGTAAGTCGTTGCCAGACCAATTTGGTTACCATACGAAGAATAACCGTGAGCCGCTGTTTTCGAAATGACTTGTTGTGGCAATTTCCCAGCGCGCGTTTCTGAAATCGGCGCTGTAATGTCACCAGCACCTGAAATACGCATAGCTTGGTAAACGTAGGAACGTCCTGACAACGGGTCACGAATGGCGCCACCGATACAAGTAGCCGCTCCACCAAATGGCTCAATTTCCGTTGGGTGGTTGTGGGTTTCGTTTTTGAACATAAGGAGCCAAGGTTCCTTGACACCATCAACGTCCACTTCGATTTCAACCGAGCATGCATTGATTTCGTCAGACACTTCCATATCGTCCAAACGACCATTAGCACGCTCATAACGACCGAAAATAGTCGCCATATCCATCAAGGTTTGTGGCTTTTCAGAACGACCTAATTCCTCGCGCATAGCGATATATTTATCATAAGTCGCTTGCAATTGCTTTTGGAATTTAGAAGCTGAGAAATCAATCTGTTTCAACTCCGTCTCAAAAGTCGTGTGACGGCAGTGGTCAGACCAGTAAGTGTCCAAAACCTTGAGCTCCGTCTCAGTCGGCACGCGCCCGATTGACTTGAAGTAGTCTTGGATAAAGAGCAAATCATCCACTTCCATGGCCATCCCTTGCTCGGCCTTGTAGCGGGCAAAGTCTTCTGCCGTATAGCTTTCAAAGAAAGTCAATTCTGGAATAGTCTTGTCTGACTCTGAAAATTCCTGCTTGGCAATTCCTGTCGTGATGTCCTTGAAACGAGAATCAACTGGGTTGAGCAAGTAGTTCTTGACCGCTTCCAACTCAGTCGCATCAGTATCTTTATTAACCAAGTAAAGCTGGGCTGTGTTGACTGTCACATCACTCGAACTTCCCAGTAAAAGCAAGGCTTCCTGTGAAGAAGCTGCACGCTGGTCAAACTGTCCTGGCAAACTTTCAATGGCAAAGAAAGCATAGTTAGCAAGATCAGCCTGCACAGCCGCTTCATCCAAGACATGGTCTGTTACCTGCTCAGAGAAGATGTGCTTCTCTGCAGGTGCAAATAAGTCCTCTGCCAAGTCAAAGACATCATAAACTTGCACAATGCGAATACTTTTCAAAGTTGACAGTCCCAAGTTGTGCTGGAGCTCCCTTACCAAACTCTCTGACTTGACCTGAAAATCAGCCTTTTTCTCAACAAAAATACGTTTATCCATCAATTCTTATTCCTTTATTTCAGCTCTTGCAATGTTCCCAAACGACCTTGAAGGTGTTATTTTAAACCTTGCAACTTTTCCCAGACAATCTCGTAAACGTCTGTTAATTCTCCGAGACCTCTACGGAAAACATCCTTGTCCATGTGGTTGCCATCCGCATCCCACAAACGGCAGTTATCTGGTGAAAACTCGTCTGCCAAGATAATCTTGCCATCCTTGTCAAAACCGAACTCTAGCTTAAAGTCAATCAATTTGAGACCAATCTCAGCAAACCAATCCTTCAAGAGCTCATTGATACGACGGGTTTCTTCCTTCAAGTAAGCAATCTGCTGGTCATCCGCAATTTTTAGGAATTTCACATGCTCATCATTAATAAAGGGATCATCCAAATCATCATTTTTATAGTAAAATTCGACAATTGGAGTCTCAAATGCAATACCTTCTTCTACGCCAAAACGTTTTGAAAAGGAACCAGCCGTGTAGTTGCGGAGCACAACTTCCAAAGGAATAATCTCAACTTTTTTATTGAGCTGTTCCGTATCCGAAAGCTTCTCCACAAAGTGAGTCGCTACACCAGCCGCATTTAATTTCTCAAAAATAAAAGATGAAATCTGATTATTTAACACTCCCTTACCCGCAATCTGCTCCTTCTTGACACCGTTGAAGGCAGTTGCCTGGTCCTTGTAAGTTGAAATAATGAGATTTTCATCCTCAGTTGTATAGATATCCTTGGCTTTTCCCGAATAGATCAGTTGTTTTGACATTTTAAAGTTCGCCTTTCGTTTTACTTGAGCACATTCTACCACAAAAGCATGAAAAATTCAAGGTTTTTACGAATAAATAACGTTTTCCTATTTTAAGCGTAAAGAAAAACTGCAAGATGAACTCTTCTTACAGTTTTAAAATCATTTATCCTCTGAAAAACACGAATATTACCCTTTATTTAAAAATTGATCCCAAAAATAACGGAGATAGCTTTTCTTTCCCGTAATCATCTGCAGGCGGCCTTCTAAACCATAACGAAGTTTTTCAGCCTGTTCCGAAGTTAAATTAGTCTCCGCCTCAATTTTAAAGAAATTTCCTTGTTCAGTCTTTGTAGCTGTCGCATCGATACCTGTAATCGTAGAATCCAGGAAAATTTGATTCTTCGCATCATTAGTCGTAGTATAACGAACAGAGTCCCCAATCTTGACTCTAGCAACATCTTTTGAACTGAGATAAGCTGTGAGTTTGGTTTTCCCTTCTTTTTCCAAGGATGGGTAGAGTTGGGCTAGCAGGCTTCCTTCTGCGACCATCGTAGATTCACTAGTCTCAGGATTGAGGTGAAGCACCCCATCCTCACTTGCTGTAATCTTTCCCTTATCGAGGAGACCTCCCTGGACTTTCTTACCCGACTCTGCTTCTAAAATTTTCTGATCCAAAAGAGTTAATTCCTGACCGACTTTGACTAAGTGCTGAGATTTGAGCGATTCCAGCTGACTATCCAGTCCCGTTGCGTGGGCCTGTTGAGCTCCAGAACCCGCATACTGTACACGATACGTAGCTAGACTAGACTCTAGCTGGGCAATCTGCGCGTCCATCTGTGCAATAACTTGCGATTTAGCTTGCGAATCATCTTCACCTTGATTTTTATAGGTCTGATAAAATGAGTAGGCTGCATTTTGACTATCCAGTTGAGCTCCTGTTTCAATCGCTGACTTAGCTGTTTTATAATCTCGAATTTTATCCTCTGTTTGACTGATAAGATTGCCAATCTCGGCCTGGCTCTGACTTGCTGCCGCATTCTGCGAGGAGATGTTGGCATTTTGCTGCGAAACATTGCTCCTAAGACTACTAGCTTGGCTGAGATAATCTCGAAACATCTCCTGATAACCAAACTTATCCGCCTCTGGAAATTGATCACTCCCCTCTTTCAAACTGGATTGCAAATACCCCAACTGCTTTTTTTGATCCTTTAACATCTCCAATTGACTGGCATATGCCTCAACCTGGACAGCTTCCGCACCTTGCTGGTACTGAACGAGGAGTTCCCCCTGCTTGACTAGTTTGTTTTCTTCCAGATAATTTGCCACAATGCGTTGATTGCTAGTCGACTGGATATTGGCAATGATCCGACTAGGTTCGACAGTCGCTCTGGTAGACAAACTCATCTCCTTCTCTGCAAAAACTGCAAATCCCAGTAAAAACATGAGCAGAAGTGACATAGGTAAAATCACCCGACTGGAAAAATTATGGTAACGACGATTATAAAACTCCGCACTTTCTAAAAATTCTGGTTTCATCTTCTCCTCTTTCTAGCTATTCACCAAATGGGCATAAAAGCCATCCTGTGCAAGCAAGTCTGCATGGGTACCTTCTTCGACAATCTTGCCCTGATCCAAAACAACAACCTTCTCTGTCCGCTCAGCGATGGTCAAGCGATGGGCGATGAAAATCAAGGTCTTATCCAAAGCCATAAGATTATCCACGATTCGCTTCTCTGTCAAAATATCCAAACTGCTAGTCGCCTCGTCCAATATCAAAACAGGTGCATCCGTCAAGAGAGCACGCGCCAGAGCGATTCTCTGCCGTTGTCCACCAGAAATTCCAGCCCCATCCGAAGTTAATTCTGTCTGGTAATTCAGTGGCATGCGCTCAATATCCTCCCGAATCTCTGCTAATTCAACTGCCCGTAAGATATCTTCCTGAGTCGTTCCCTCCTTAGCTCCAAGGAGAAGATTCTCCAAAATCGTTCCGTTAAAGACATAGGGTTGTTGAGGCAGGTAGTTGATATACTGGCGCAAGGCCTTTTTATCAATCTGATTAAGATTGACACCACCTAGACTAATCTCTCCTTGACTAGGGTCATAGAAATTAACCATCATCTTGGCCAAGGTGGTTTTTCCTGACCCTGAAATCCCCACAAAAGCCACTTTAGAACCCTGCGGAATGGTAAAATTAATATCTGACAAGACGTCTCGACCATAGCCATACTTATAGTGAACCTGTTTAAAGGTCATATCCCCTTTCATCATGCTCAAATCTTCTACCGTTTTCTTCTCCTCAAACTCCGAAGCTACTAGATAAACCTCATTTAAGCGATTATTGGCAACCTGCGCTGTCTGAAGTTTGGTTTGTAGGTTAATGATATTTTCCAAAGGATTGGTAAAGTAAACAAGCAGGGTGTTATAAGTAATCAGCTGACCCAAACTCATTTTCCCATCCATAACAAGAATAGCTCCCAGCCAGAGAACGGCAACATTGAGCAGGAGCTGGGCAACTTTTTTCAGTGCCTTTTGCTGGCTTTCTGCCCGACTATAGGTAAAGGATTTTTTCAGATAAGCCACAAATTCCTTGTCAATCTTTTGATAGCGCGAACTTTCACTGGTCAACGACTTAATGGTCTCAATACCGTTGATGTCCTCGATGATAGAAGAAGACAGAACCGCATTAGCTTCCATGGTATCCCGATTCATCTTTTCAAACGGCTTCATAAAGGCAAAGATAATCACTGTATAGATGGGAAGCGCAAGCAGACTAATGAAAAAGAGCGTGATGTTCTGTGAAAATAGCACGAGCGAGATAATCAAAATCGTCGACACATCTAGGAAAATCGAAAGAATGGTCGAAGCTAGCGCGTCGATGATACTGTTGGCATCTGTAAAACGAGATACAATCTCTCCTGTCCTGCGTGTTGCAAAAAAGGACATTGGCAGGTGAAAAACATGCTTAATATAGGACAAAATCACATCGATAGACAGCCGTTGCCCCAGAACAAGTAAAAGATATTCCTGCGCATAAGACAAAATCTGCTGGAGGATATAGACGATGACCAACCCAATAGAGATGATGCCCAGCGTCGAGCGCATCTGGTCTGGCACGTAACTATCAATGATGGACTGAAGATAGTAGGAGCCCACGATATTGATCAAGGTTACCAAGAGTGTCGCTAGGACGATATTGGTAATTAAGCCACGCTGTTTGAATAAAATCGGCAAGAAGGATAGGAGACCCTGTTTCTTCTCCTTATGAGGTTTATAGCCCGGAGATGGCGCCATAAAAATACTGACCCCTGTCCACTCTTGCGCAAAACGCTCACGGGAAATCTTGGTCAGCTTGACACCAGGATCCGGATCAGCGATATGAATGTGCTTTTTATCCTGACCTATCACCACATAGTAGTGGAGCAACTTTCCTTCCTTGAGCACATGAGCCACAAAAGGAAAGGTCAAATCTGGCAGATCAAAGAGCGTCATATCCGCCTTGATAGCTCGCGTTTCAAAACCAATTTCCTGTGCCACCTTGACCAAGCCCAAAGCCGTCGTCCCATCCATGGTCGTCTTAGCTAGTTCTCTTAGATGAGCCAAGGAGTAATAACTACCGTAGTAACCAAAGATCATAGCCAAGGAAGCCACGCCACAATCCATCTGATCCACCTGGGGACGATAGTGCCTTTTCCTAAATTTCATATCCTTCTCCTTTTTCTAATAATCTCTTTAAAAATTTATAAGATTATTTTAACCAAACAAGGACGAAATAAGGGAATTATTTCTGAAAAAACAATATCCTCACCTGAACAGCACTTTTACCAAAGAAAATAGGCAGAACAAGAGTCCTGCCTAGAATATTCAATTACACAGATTTCTTGCCTTTCCCACTTCTTTTGTGAATGGCGTATAAAACGATAAACGCAAACGCGGGTGGCACCAGATAACTACTTTCACTCATTGTTAGCTGAAATCCAAGAGTTGCTAGAATCGTAAAGATGAAAATATTCATTAAAAATAGGAAAATAATATAGTAGAAAATATTTTACAATCCTAATCATTCTATTCTCCTTTTCTTTCTCCTTGGCCCCGATACAGTAAAATAAATACCACTAAAAACAAGGAGATCGTAGGTATATCAAAAGATTCAAACCATGTAGGTAGATTTATTTTGTTTACATCAGCTACGATTCTAATAATTAGATAAGCTATCGAGCTAAATAATACAGTGGTCTCTAGCCAAGCTTTTCCTAGTAATTGAACAACTTTCATCTCAAACTCCGATCTGATGGTTCATCAATTTCCAATCGTACTTTCTTTTGTTTTGTACTTGTATCCTAGATAAAACAGACCAAGTAGAATTGGATAGGTTTCTGGATAAAACAAGGTATTGATCGGATTTTTCATAATCATATACGTTGCGATATAAAGAATAATCGATACGACAAAATACCCCTCAGCAAATCCTAATAAGATTTTTTTCATAGCAGACTCCTATTTACCTGAAAAGAGTGCTCGAGTTGTTAAAATAGCTCCACCTGTATATACAAAACCTTTTACAAAACCAACTGCCACAGGGATAAGAAGGGGAAAGGCTCCCCCTTGAATTTCCTGCAAGTCCGTATCAGTCATTGTTTCAAATTTTAAAATAGATTTTTCCATATCATCTCCTCCTTCTATTACCATCTACTCGTCACATAATTATAACCTGCAATTCCTGCTGCAGTAATTCCACCAGCAATTTTAGCTGCTGTCACAGGATTAGCAATCACCCAAGCTACAATCGGCCATGCTCCCCCATTCACATCCGTCAACTCTTCTTCTGTAAGAGCTACAAAGTTCTGTTCCATGTTGTCAAAGTTTGTCATTTGTTTTCTCCTTATTTTTTCTATATATTTAATCTTTAACCTCTAAGCCACTTAAATAGCCAGATTGGGTAAATTACTGAAATCATTTTCTTCTCTCCTTTCTTTTTTCCTTACCTATCTATTTTCGAGAAGTAATTTAAAATGAACAGGTAAATTTCATTTATTTTAAATACCATTTGATCAACCATGGCAATAAGATTGGTAAATACATCACATAGTCTCCTTCCCTTTTCCTTACCTATCTATTCGAAAAACAATTCGAAAATGAACAATTCATTCATTTTTATTTTAAAAACCACTTAATGAACCACGGATAAAAACCAGTCACATACATAAATGTTCCTCCTTTTTCTTTCTCATCTCTTTATTCGCAATTTCTACTAAAAGTTTCTCTTTTTTCTGCAAATAAAAAACAACATGACTTGCATGTTGCTTTTGGCTATTTTTTATCTTTAATAATCGCTACTACATCCGCTACACTTTGAAGTTGGTCGATTTCCTCATCAGTGATTTCGATACCAAATTCATCTTCTAGTGTCAAAACAAACTCCATCAAATCCACTGAGTCCGCATCTAGATCGTCTTTCAAACTCAAAGCCTCTGTTACGGCAAAGTCTTCTCCCTGTCTCTCTTGGATAATGGTTACAATACGGTCAAAAATTTCTTTTTCTGTCATCTTTTTTATTCTCCTGAAAATTCACGCGCAGTCTGAGCAACTACGTCTGTTTCTAGCATGGTACGAATCTGACGAATCGTACTGTACACAGCATTGGCATCACTTGAGCCATGAGTTTTTACAACTGGCGCCTTGACGCCAAACAAGACTGCTCCTCCAACATCTGAATAGTTGAGCTGTGTCTTCAACCCCTTAAGACTATCCTTGAGAAGTAGAGCACCTAGCTTCGCTCGAAGGCCACCACCCGTAATAGCATTTTTAAGTAAGCCCATGATTCCCAAAGCTGTACCTTCGATAGATTTGAGAACAGCGTTTCCCGTGAAACCATCTGTTACGACAACATCCGCAACGCCATTCATCAGATCACGCGCTTCCACGTTTCCGACAAAGTTCAAACTTTCATCAGCTACTAACAAGTCGTATGTTTCCTTACGAAGCGGATCTCCCTTGCTGCTTTCTGTTCCATTGTTGAGCAAACCAACACGTGGTTTCGAAATCCCACGAACATTTTTCGCATAGAAGGAACCTAGGACAGCGTATTGGTGCAGATGATGGGCTGTATTTTCTGCATTGGCCCCAAGGTCTAGCATGTCAAACCCTTTTCCATCGATGGTCGGCAAGGTCGACATGAGTCCTGGACGATCGATATTTTTGATACGACCCACGATAAAGAATCCTGCAGCCAACAAGGCACCTGTGTTCCCAGCTGAGAGGACGGCATCTGCTTCTCCCTCTTTGACTGCCTTGGCCGCTAATACCATGCTGGCATTTTTCTTCTTACGGATAGCTTTTGTCGGCTCATCGTCTGAGTTGATTTTCTCATCCGTATGGATAATGCTGACGCGCTCTGTCGCCGTTAGATATTGCTTGATCTTACTTTCATCTCCGTAGAGTTGAATCTCAATATCTGAAAAATCAGCAAGGGCTTGATTGACACCCTCAACGATGGCTTGAGGTGCGTAATCGCCCCCCATAGCATCTACTGCAATTTTTTTCATTTGTTTTCCTCTTTTAGTAATTGTCCCCAGTCTGCTAGGGAATCAATAAATTTCTTTGATTTAAGGTGAATCCCAACGTACTCTTCGTAGAGTTGATCCATAAATTGGCGTAGCTCTTGCTTGATTTCAGACTTGAGCGAAATGGTCTCCAAGGTCTCAAAATCAATGGCTTGAAATTGATTGAGCAGATAAGGGATGTTGGGATTCAGATGGCAACGTTTCTCGTCCTCATGAAAATGATCCGGACAGAGGCAGGCTCCATATTTGAAAGAAAAGTCAAAGGCCTGACCTACCCGATGGCAAAAGACACACTCATTAAAATTAAGGCTGATTCCAAATCGAGTCAAGATTTGAATTTCAAAAATATTGGTCAAAACCTGATAATCTATACCTGCTTCCATCAACTCCAGAGTCTTCCTCAAGAAAGCAAACAAGGGAGCATCCTGCTGATTATCCTGCAAACTAGCATCTGCAAGAGCTGCCACATAGGTAGCATAGGCCATAACAAAGAGATCACTATTAATCTTTGGAAAGGTCATCACCTCATGGTAATCCTCGATGTAGCTAAGCCCGTCATCATTGATTCGCAAGAGAAATATTGCCAACACCAAGGGCTGAATAACCGGAGCTAGTTTAGATTGACCAGCGTGTTTGACGAAGAACATGCGCTTGCCCGCCTGCTCGGTAAAAATTTTGACTAGCTTATCATCCTCACGAAAGTTTCGATTGTAGAGCACCAAGCCTTGACTCGTGATAGACTGAATCATGATTCTCTCATGTACTCCTCAAGTCGTTTCATGGCCTCTCTGATTGTTTCCATGCTGGCTGCATAGGACAGGCGAACATAGCCTTCTCCATAACGTCCAAAGGCTGCACCAGGGATAAAGGCAACGGCCTTCTTATAGGCAAAATCCTTCAGAAAAGCAAAGGAGTCTTGATTGTAACCTGCTGGAATCTTAGCAAAGATATAGAAGGCCCCATCTGGTTTGATAATCTCAAAACCAAGAGCAGTCATCTTTTCGATGATATAATCTCGACGCTGGATGTATTCCTTTTTCATAGGCTCTGCGTCGTTTTTACCAGCGGTCAAAGCCTCCACCGCAGCATGCTGAGCCATCGTATTTGCAGCAGTAACCAAATACTGGTGACTCTTGATTAACTGAGCTGTGAAAGCCGCAGGAGCAAAGATAAAGCCTAAACGCCAACCAGTCATAGCATGCGATTTAGACAAGCCATTGATAATAATAGCTTGGTCTCTCAGCATAGTTCCCAGAGATACATGGGCTTCGCCTGTATAGGTTAATTCTGAGTAAACCTCATCACAGACAACAAAAATCTCATACTTGCGTAAAACGTCTGCCAAGGCTTCCAACTGCTCCCGACTATAGGTAATTCCTGTCGGATTGGCTGGATAGTTGAGAATAACTGCTTTGAGCTTGTCACCCTGCTCCAAAATGGCCTTTTCCAACATCTCAGGGGTCAAAACAAAACCATTTTCAGTTGTATCAATCTCGACAATCTCTGCCCCAACCAGATTGACAATCGGTTCATAACCTGGATAGGCAGGAGCTGGCAAGAGCACCTTGTCTCCCTCTTCCAAAATAGCTGTCAAAGTAGCAGATAAAGCCTCTGTCGCCCCAATTGTAACCAAGATTTCATTTTCAGGAGCATAGTCCAGTTGGTACTTTTCCTTAACAAAGTCACTGGCTGCCTGACGTAGAGTCAGCAAACCGCTCATCCCTGTATAGTAGGATTGGTTCTGGTCAATGGCTCGCTTGGCTACCTCCTTGATATGATCTGGCGTTGTAAAATCAGGTTCCCCCAAGGTCAAACGCAAGACCCCAGGAATCTCCGAAATAGCCTGGTCAAACTGGCGAATCAAGGAAACTTGAATCTTGTCTAACTGTTTATTAAAGCGCTTGGTTAAGTCCATAGATATCCCCCTTGCTTACAGAACATAGTACTATTATACTACAAAAGCTCCCTGACCGCAAAATCCATCTGAACCCCGCATTTTTCACTTTCTGTTTTACTTTTCTTCTCAACAGGACTATAATAATAAGTGCTTATTTTCGGAGGTTTATATGTCATTTTTATCAAAAAATGGAGCAGGCATCTTGGCCTGCCTTCTCATTTCTATCGTATCTTGGTTTCTGGGAGGATTTTTCCCCGTCGTGGGTGCACCTGTCTTTGCAATTTTTGCTGGAATGCTCCTCCACCCCTGGCTCTCACCCTACAAACAACTAGACGCAGGTTTGGCCTTTAGTTCCAAGAAATTGCTCCAGTATGCCGTTATCTTACTCGGTTTTGGTCTCAATATCTCGCAAGTCTTTGCAGTTGGACAAACTTCACTCCCCGTCATCCTTTCCACCATTTCGATTTCCTTAATCGTTGCCTACCTCTTCCAGCGTTTCTTTGCGCTAGACACGAAACTGGCTACCTTGATTGGAGTGGGTTCTTCTATCTGTGGTGGTTCTGCCATTGCTGCAACAGCACCCGTTATCCATGCCAAGGAAAAAGAAGTCGCCCAAGCCATCTCCGTTATCTTTTTCTTCAATGTCTTAGCAGCACTTATCTTTCCAACTCTAGGAACCTGGCTTCACTTATCAAATGAAGGCTTTGCCCTCTTTGCAGGAACCGCAGTCAACGATACTTCTTCTGTAACGGCCACAGCCAGCGCATGGGACAGTCTCTACCAGACCAATACCCTTGAGTCTGCAACCATTGTTAAACTCACACGAACTCTGGCTATTATTCCCATCACTCTCTTCCTCTCCTACTGGCAAAGTCGCCAGCAAGAAAATAAACAAGGCGTACAACTGAAAAAAGTTTTCCCACTTTTTATCCTTTATTTCATTCTAGCCTCTCTCTTAACGACTCTTCTCACCTCTCTCGGCGTGTCTAGTAGCTTCTTCACCCCTCTCAAACAACTCTCCAAATTCCTTATCATCATGGCCATGAGTGCCATCGGTCTCAAAACCAATCTGATTGCCATGGTCAAATCAAGCGGTAAATCCATTCTTCTTGGAGCCCTTTGCTGGATTGCCATCATCCTTACCAGTCTTGGCATGCAAGCATTGATTGGTACTTTATAAAATAAAAAGGTAGCCCATGGCTACCTTTTTATTGCTCAAGAATTAAGCGAGTATGTTCTCTCTTAATACAACGATTCATCACGATGTCATCGCATCCTCCAGCACGCAAGATTTCTTCCGCTTCTAGATTTTCAAGTCCTAATTGCGCCCAGAAAATCTTGGCATCTGCCTTGAGAAAATCACGCGCCACATCTGGTAAAAACTCGCTCCGTCGGTATACATTGACAATGTCCACAGGAAAAGGAATCTCAACTAGACTCGCATAAGCCTTCTCTCCCAAAATTTCCCCACCTGCAGCCTTGGGATTAACTGGAATGATTTTATAGCCCCGAGCTTGCATTTCCTTGGTCACTCGATTACTAGTTGTTTCCTCACGATCGGACAAACCCACTACCGCTAACGTTTTACTGGTTGTAAGATACTGACGGATCACACCATCACTTGGATTAATAAATTCTTGGCTCATAGAAATCCTCCTTTTTTCTCAGTATAGCATATTTTGAAAAGGCTTGCAGATTTTGACTATAAAAATCTCCTAGCAAGAAAAGAAACCTGCTAGGAGTTCTGTCTACTTCAAGTGAAAGATTAAATCTTTTTCTCAATACAAAATAGAGGAGAAAGAGGACGTTTTTCGTGGATACGGATAATAGCATCGCCTAGAAGATGAGCAATCGAAATTTGTTCAATCTTATCAATCAAACGCTCTTCTGGTAGGTAGATAGTATCCAAAACAACCAATTTTTTAATAGCTGATTTTTGGATATTGTCCATAGCTGGTCCTGAAAGTACTGGGTGCGTACAGCTTGCGTAAACCTCAACAGCACCTGCTTCAGCAAGAGCATCCGCCGCATGACAAATGGTTCCAGCTGTATCGATCATATCGTCAATCAAAATACAAGTCTTACCTTCTACCTTACCAATGATGTTCATCACTTCACTGGTATTCATCTTGTCTACACTACGGCGCTTGTCAATAATCGCAATCGGAGTTTTCAAAAACTCTGCCAATTTACGAGCACGAGTCACCCCACCATGGTCTGGGCTGACAACCACGTAGTCAGAGCCAACCATGCCACGACGTTCAAAGTAGTCCGCAATCAATGGAGCACCCATCAAGTGATCTACAGGAATATCAAAGAATCCCTGAATCTGTGCAGCGTGCAAATCAATCGTCAACAAACGATCTACCCCAGCAACTTCTAGCATGTTTGCAACGAGTTTTGCTGTGATTGGCTCACGCGCGCGCGCTTTTCTATCCTGACGTGCATAGCCATAGTAAGGCATAACAACATTGACAGATTCTGCACTAGCACGCTTCAAAGCGTCCACCATAATCAAAATTTCAAGTAAATTATCATTTACAGGTGAACTCGTTGATTGTAGGATAAAGACGTGTTTTCCACGGATTGATTCTTCAATGTTGACCTGAATCTCTCCATCTGAAAATTGGCGAACAGTCGATTTCCCCAACTCTATCCCAATTTCTTGCGCCACACGCTCTGCCAATTCTCTATTAGAAGAAAGGGCAAATAGCTTTAAATCAGAAAAAGACATGATTTCCTCCGGTATTTATGTATCACTTGTTTTTACACAACATTTTCCATCTACCATTGTAGCGCTTTTTCCTTTATTTTTCAATCAAAAATAAAACAAGAGCAAACATTTATACCCTTGTTTTATACTATTTTATATTAGCTATATTAAAACTAAAAATCCTACATTTTAACAATCGATTTTATGCTAGGATGAGATTTTTTGAGACAAAGTTAGTATACTTCTCTCATACTTCCTGTATCCACATCATAGACAGCACCTGAAATAACCACATCATCAGGAATCAGTGGAGACTCTCTAAGCAATTGCATATCCTCTCTCACACTCTCTTCAACATCCTGAAATGGTAAAAAATCTTGATCAGACACATCAACTCCGAGCTCGTGTTTCAAATGTTCATGAAAACTTTCATTTTGAAAGGTTTGAGCTCCACAGTCTGTATGGTGCAACACCACAATCTCTCTTGTCCCCATTTGTTGCTGGGAAATTACCAGTGAACGAATCATGTCCTCAGTTACTCGACCACCCGCATTCCGCAAGATATGAGCATCCCCAAGGGCCAAACCTAGAGCTTGCGCAACGTGTAGACGTGAGTCCATACAGGTCACGATAGCTACTCTGGTTTTGGGTTTAAGTGGCAGATTTAACTGCCCATGTAGGGCAACATAAGCCTGATTGGCTTGCATAAACTGTTCAAAATACGACACGATTCCCTCCTCAAAAATTTGACAATCAAATATTTCTCCTATCTTATCATTTTTAAGAAGATTTGTCACGGATTATGCAAAGACCTTTTTCAAAACTTCCTGAATAGTCGTCACACCAATGACTTCAATTTCCTTGGGTGGAGTGATTCCTGTCAAGGAATTCTTGGGTACATAAATCTTGGTAAAGCCCAGTTTTGCCGCTTCATTGATACGTTGTTCGATACGATTCACGCGCCGAATTTCTCCGGTCAAGCCCAGTTCACCCACAAAACATTCCTGAGGATTGGTAGGCTTGTCCTTGTAACTAGAGGCAATAGCCACTGCAACAGCCAAGTCAATGGCAGGCTCATCCAATTTTACACCACCAGCAGATTTGAGATAGGCATCCTGGTTTTGCAAGAGAAGCCCTGCTCGTTTTTCCAAAACAGCCATAATCAGACTTGCACGATTGAAATCAAGTCCAGTCGTCGTACGTTTAGCATTTCCAAACATGGTTGGTGTTACCAAAGCCTGAACCTCCGCCAAAATCGGACGGGTCCCTTCCATGGTCACAACGATTGACGAGCCAGTAGCCCCATCCAAACGCTCCTCTAGGAAAACTTGACTCGGATTGAGCACCTCAACCAATCCACCCGACTGCATCTCAAATATGCCAATCTCATTAGTGGAACCAAAACGGTTTTTGACTGCTCTCAAGATACGAAAGGTATGGTGACGTTCCCCTTCAAAGTAAAGCACGGTATCTACCATATGCTCCAGCATACGCGGACCAGCCAAGGTCCCTTCCTTGGTCACATGCCCTACGATAAAGATGGCAATGTTATTGGTCTTAGCCAGCTGCATAAGCTCAGCGGTCACCTCACGCACCTGAGACACAGACCCTTGCACCCCTGAAATCTCAGGAGACATAATCGTCTGGATAGAGTCGATGATGAGAAAATCTGGTTGGATGCGCTCCACCTCAGCCCTCACGCTCTGCATATTGGTCTCTGCATAGAGATAAAACTCACTATCAATATCCCCCAAGCGCTCTGCACGGAGTTTAATCTGCTGGGCAGACTCCTCCCCACTGACATAGAGAACCGTACCCACTTGAGATAGCTGGGTTGAAACTTGTAGGAGAAGGGTTGATTTCCCAATCCCAGGATCCCCACCGATGAGGACGAGACTTCCTGGTACCACTCCGCCTCCAAGCACACGGTTGAATTCCTCCATCTCCGTCTTGGTTCGATTGACATTGATGGAAGTCACCTCAGCCAGTTTCATAGGCTTGGTTTTTTCACCTGTCAAGGACACTCGTGCATTCTTGACCTCGGCAACCTCAACCTCTTCTACAAAAGAAGACCAAGACCCACAGTTAGGACAACGCCCTAGATACTTAGGTGAATTATATTCACAATTTTGACACACAAATGTCGCTTTTTTCTTTGCTATAATAATTCTCCTTTTACGGTTACTCCGAAAGAATGCCACTTATACAATGTATTTTGAAATTTATTCTGGTTGGCAACTCCGACAGCAGACAAATCGACAGAAACCTGATAATTCTCCTTGACAGCTGCCAAAACGGAAGCCTTGACACAGAAATTGCCATCTACCCCTATAAACTCTATGCTCTTAGCACCATTTCCCTCTAAAAAATCTTTTAAATCTGGATTAGTAAAGCAAGAAGCCCGACACTTCTCAAAGATACGAGAAGATACAACTAACAAGTTGGTCGCAAATTTCTTCTTTCTATCTTTTCTCTCCCAGAAAAAACGATTGAGAATATAGATAACTCGGTCGCTGGGATAAGTAGCAATTTTGTCATTTACAGCTGCAGTCAGTTCTTCATGATAGGCTTTTCCTACAGCAACATAATCTGACTGCATGTCTACAACTAATAAATAGTCTGCCATTTTATCCCTCTATTTCCCTGTCGATCCAAATCCACCAGTCCGCACGCCATCTGCCTCATCTCCATCTGCAATCAAGAAAGGAGCAAAGACAGCCTGAACCACACGTTCCCCAACTTCGAGAACCACTTCCTGATCAGTAATATTTTTCATCTGAGCAAAGATATGTCCTTCATTCCCTGGATTGCCATAATAGTCTCCGTCAATGACACCCACAGAGTTAATCAAGACCAAGCCTTTTTTACGAGGGTTTGAAGAACGGTCATAGAGATAGAGCACCTCTGTCGGTTGCATATAAGCCTTAACTCCTGTTGGGACCAATATAATCTCACCTGGCGCAATGACAGTTCGTTCGGCAACCTTTAAATCGTACCCAGCTGCATGAGCTGTCTCACGCTTAGGCAACAAATTTTCATCTGTAAAACTCGAAACCAATTCAAAACCACGAATTTTCATATTTTTCTCTTTTCTATAATCATTTATTCTAGGCTATTTTATCTTATTTATTCGAAAAAAGCACGAAAAAAGAGCACACAATTCACATCGCTTAGGGCTGCTGGATTCCTCCCCTGACCCGCTTCACGCAGAACTGTTGCTCCACTATTCATTATACCACATTCCCCTCTGTTTTTAAAGAGAAATTATTTTTTCCGTCGATTTCGGAAAAAGTCCTGCATAATCGCTGCACAGTCATCTTCCAAAATTCCCGTTTCTACCTCTACACGATGATTGAGACGCTCATCTGTCAAAATATCGTACAAGCTTCCAGCTGCACCAAATTTCTGATTCTTAGCCCCGTAGACTACCTTTGGAATACGGGCAAGCCCAATCGCCCCGCTACACATGACACAAGGCTCAATGGTCACAAAAAGCGTACAATCGAGCAGGCGCCAGCTCTCCTCACTCACATTCGCATTCTCTATAGCCATGATTTCTGCATGCATGACCGCCCGTTGCAACTCCTCGCGCGCATTATGCCCCCTACCAATGATTTCTCCATCCTTGACAATCACACAACCAATTGGAATTTCATCGTGTTCTAAGGCAATCTCAGCCTCTCTCAAAGCCTCTCTCATAAAGGCTTCTTTTTCTTCAACTGTATAATTCATCGTTCTTCTCTTTTCCTACTTGTCGATTTTATTATTATATCATGATTCTCAAGACAAAAAAAGCCACCGAATGCGGTGACTTAATAGGGAGATTATTATGAAAAAGAAAAGTTTAGGATATTTGTTACAACAAGTTAGGAGGTCTTCTTGTAACTGTCTATAGTATACCCAACCTGTCTTAAACTAATCTTAAAAATCTCCTATGACCAAACACTTTCTAAAATATTAGTTTGTTCACGACCGGGACCTACTGAGAAAGTTGAGATACGAACACCAACCAACTCGCTTACACGACGAACATAGTTACGTGCATTCTCAGGAAGGTCTTCTAAATTACGGACTCCAGTGATGTCTTCTGACCAACCTGGCAATTCCTCGTAGATTGGCTTGCAACGTTTCAACTGCTCAAGACTAGCAGGATAGTAATCAATACGTTGACCATCAAGATCATAGGCCACACAGATTTTCACAGTATCCAAACCACTCAAAACATCGATAGAGTTCAATGAAAGATTGGTAATCCCAGATACACGGCGGCTGTGACGCATCACAACTGAGTCAAACCAACCTACACGACGTGGACGACCAGTTGTTGTACCGTATTCATGACCTACTTCACGGATGCGATCCCCCACTTCATCAAATAATTCAGTTGGGAAAGGTCCGTCACCTACACGACTCGTATAGGCTTTACAAACACCTACAACCTTGTCAATCTTACTTGGGCCAACACCAGAACCGATTGTCACACCACCAGCGACAGGGTTTGACGACGTAACAAATGGATACGTACCTTGGTCGATATCTAGCATAACACCTTGCGCACCTTCAAACAGCACACGTTTGCCATTATCAAGCGCATCATTCAAGATAACGGATGTATCTGTCACGTATTGCTTGATTTGTTGACCATACTCATAGTATTCTTCAAAAATATCGTCAACTGAAATAGGGGTACTATCATATAATTTTTCAAACAAACGATTCTTTTCCGCAAGATTGCGTTCCAAACGTTCACGGAAAATATCCTTATCCAAAAGATCCGCAATACGAATTCCAACACGAGCAGCCTTATCCATATATGCTGGACCGATTCCCTTGATTGTAGTACCAATCTTATTGTCACCCTTAGCTTCTTCCTGCAAGCGATCCAACTCAATGTGGTAAGGCAAAATAACATGCGCACGATCAGAAATACGCAAGTTATCAGTTGTCACACCTTCCTCATGAAGATAGCTCAACTCTTTCACAAGAGATTTAGGGTTTACAACCATACCGTTTCCAATAACTGAAATTTTTTCAGGGAAGAAAATTCCAGATGGAATCAAGTGCAACTTAAACTTTTTACCATCAATAACAATGGTATGACCTGCATTATCACCACCTTGGTAACGAGCAATCACTTCCGCATTGGCTGAAAGAAAATCTGTAATTTTCCCTTTACCTTCATCGCCCCATTGGGTACCTACAACAACAACTGAAGTCATAATAAAATTCGTCTGAGCTACTAGGAGCTCGTCCTTTCTCATATACATGGCAGGAATTTCACCCGCAATTATATCTTACAATTTATTATAAGAAAAAAACACTATTTTATCAAGAAGAAACAGTAGAAAAGATTTGGAAATTCTTTCATTTCTAAATACAGAAGCCTTTGATTATAAGCTAATTCTATATTTTTTAAAAACTAGCTACAACTATCGTTCGTAATTATGATATAGATGCTTCCTATTGGATAATAGTTGTACCACCTTGCAGGAATTTATCTAGATATAGACGATAAGCTGTTTTAAAGTGATATAGTGAAAAGTCCCTATCACTTTTTATTTTAAATCGGATTAAGTAATATAGTAAAAAACGAAGATGAAGTGATTCCCACTCTGAACAACTCTGGCCTAAAGAGACATATTCTTGTTCAACTAGTTTCAAAAAGACGAATGCTCGATCATAAAATTTCTGAAGCATATAAAAATTCCCTTTCTTATTAGTAACACTAGTCTAACAAAAAAAGGAACTAAAAAAGCTTCAAATCCTATAAAAGAAGAATTTAAAGCTAAACGAACTAAAAATAAAATAAAGAGGTAATTATAGATTTAAAAATTAAAATTTGAAATTTCAACAGTCCAATATATTTATAAATAAAAAAACGCTCAGTTGAACGTTTCGATTTATACTCCGCCAGTAGGACTCGAACCTACGACATCATGATTAACAGTCATGCGCTACTACCAACTGAGCTATGGCGGATAAAAGCTAAGCGACTTCCATATCTCACAGGGGGCAACCCCCAACTACTTCCGGCGTTCTAGGGCTTAACTACTGTGTTCGGCATGGGTACAGGTGTTT